>JAGBZM010000051.1 GCA_017628235.1 Lentisphaeria bacterium
CACCTTGATCACATCGTTTATCCTGATGTATGTCGGTACCGGTGCGATCAAAGGATTTGCCGTCACGCTCTGCATCGGTATTTTGAGCAGTCTTTTCTCTGCGGTATTCGTGACCCGGCTGGTCTATGATTACCTTTTCCGGTGCCTCAATGTGAAAAAGTTGAGTATGATGCAGCTGGTGCGTTCTTCCAATATCGATTTTGTCAAAATCTGGCGTTACACGTTGAGTCTGTCCGGTTTGCTGGTGATCCTGCTGGTCGTGCTGTTTGCAATTCGCGGCAGAGGGGTGCTGGGTATCGATTTCACCGGCGGTTCTGCCATCACCTACAATTACACTCAAAAAGGCAATACCAGCGAAATGGCTCAGGTATTGAAAGCTGCCGGTTATGACGAACCGTCTGCCACCTACAAGACCAATATCGCCGCCGAAGACGGAAACGGAGAATTTCTGGAGATCCGGCTGCGCGGTTCCAACGATTCTGCGGAAATGACCAAAGTCAAGGTCGGTGAATTGCTGCAGAAGAACTTCCCCGCTTGCGGTATCCAGGTGGATGATTCGGCCAATATCCAGCAGCTCAACGGCTTGATCGGCAAAGAATTCACCAAAGCTGCGATCTGGGCGATCGCTCTGGCTCTGGTGGGTATCGGTGCATATATCGTCTTCCGTTATGAGTGGGCCTATGCGGTTTCCAGTGTGCTGGCATTGCTCCATGACGTACTGGTGGTGCTGGCGGTCTACCTGTTAAGCGGCAGAACCGTTGGCCTGACTACTGTGGCAGCGTTTCTGACGGTCATCGGTTATTCGATCAACGATACGGTGGTCATCTTTGACCGGCTGCGCGAAAATCTGAATCTGCACAAGACCGATTCTTTTGAAAGCATGGTAAATCTTTCGATAAATCAGACGATAAGCCGTACTTTGATAACCAGTTTGACGACCTTTATCGTGGTTTTCATCATGTGGCTTTTCGGCGGACCGGAGATCAGCGACTTCGTCTTTGTGATGATGTGGGGTATCATTCTGGGAACCTACTCTTCGGTGTTCCTCTCCGGGCCGTTCGTGGCGTGGCAGATGCGCCGCAAACATGCTAAAGGAGGACGCTGACGATGGCCGGATTCGGAGATATCATCAAGCTCATGTCGCATGCCAAAGAGTTGCAGGAAAGTGCGGCAAAGTTGAAAGAAGAGCTGCCGAATATGGAATTTTCCAGTTCGACAGCCAATGGTGGAATTCAGGTAACGGTCGGCGGTGACTTCATGGTGCGCCGGATCGAAATCGCGCCGGAAATGCTGGGCGACCGGGATTTTCTGGAAAAAGAGTTGACCGAAGCTCTCAACAGTGCATTTACTTCTGCGCGCAGTGCGATGCAGGAAAAAATGAAATCGGTCACCTCCTCTCTGGGGATCGATCTGCCCGCATTCTGACCGCAGAATGAACAATCATAAAAACATAACGGGGATGGCACAGTAACGCTGTCCCTGTTTTTTTAAGGTGATGTCATGGTAAAAATTCATTACAGCCGGGCGGAGAACTATTCTCCGGCGGTTCTGGATGAGGCATTGAAAAAATCTGTCGGCCCGGTACTGGCCGGGATCGGCGGTGTTGCCGGTAAAAAGGTGATGATAAAACCTAATTTACTGGAATACCGCAAAGAAAATGACCCGGCCAGTGTCCATCCGCAGCTGCTCACTGCATTGTGCCGGATGCTGAAAGATGGTGGTGCTGCCGAAATAGCGGTTATCGAAAATCCGGCAGTACGCACCGCAGATATGATCATCAAAGCAATGAATATCATGCCGGAATTGGAATGTATGGGCGTAAAAGTTGCCAATTGCGCCAAGTACACCAAATTTCCGATGCCGGAAGCCAGCCGCTATCATCAGTTGGAATTGGCCGGTGAATTCCGGGAGTATGATCTGGTGATAAACTTTGCCAAAGCCAAAACCCATGCGATGATGACCTTTACCGGAGGGGTAAAAAATCTTTTCGGGCTGGTACGCGGCAGCGAAAGACTCTCCTGGCATCTGGCAGTGGGACGGAATTTCGATGATTTTGCCGATATGTTGCTGGACATTTATCTGCTGGTTGCACCGCAAGTGACTTTGCTTGACGGCATCACCGGCATGGAAGGTAACGGTCCGGGCAGCGGCGATGCCGTTGAATTGGGATTTCTGTGTGCTGCTTCTGACGCATTGGCTCTGGATGCTTCGGTATCAGAACGTTTGGGAATTGCCGGGACTCCGGTATTGAAGCAGGCCGCCAGACGGATGCTGATCCCGGAATACTGCAATTGCGGTGAAGTACCGGCAGCAAGAACGATAAAATTGCCGGAACCTCCGGAAAAAAAATTGGAATGGGGCGTATACTTTCCGGTAAAGTTGCGTAAATTACTGCGGGGAATGCTGCTTTCCAAACCGGTCGTGAACCGGAAAATGTGCATATCCTGCGGTTTGTGCGCGCAAAAGTGTCCGCCGCAAACATTAAAAATGCATCACGGGATACCGAAATTTGATTATCCCGGCTGCATCCGCTGCTACTGCTGTCAGGAGTTCTGCCCGAAAGGTGCGATCACGGTGGTTCCCAGCCGGACGCTGACCTTGCTGTCAATGCTGGAAAGAATCATCCGCAAACTGAATATTTACCGTCCGGGGAAACGCCGATAACGGTTGCGGAGAATAAAAAACAGGAGCGCGGCATTCTTTTTCTGCCGCGCTCCTGAATATTTATGTTAATCGCGATCACTTGCCCTGCTTGAGTTCCCGCACCGCTTCGACCACCGTCTGAGCCTGATACACAAGCTGTTCTTCCGTAAGCGGATAAAGCGGCAAATGAGTGTAGGAGCTGTAGAACATCTCCTCGGTACGCGGACAGGATGCCGCCAATTCATGTTCATTATATCCCAGATCCCGCATGATCTTGAAGCGGTACATCGGACCGAAATGAGTGATATTGGTCAACCCTTTAGCCGCAAGTTTGGCCGCAAGCTGCTGAATATCGCCGCCGACAATTTTGGGATCGATCCGCAGCAGATAGAGATGGTGCGTACCGTAAGTATCGGCAGTATCCGGCTTCTCGAGCAGAATACCTTTTTCCTCACTCAAAACGCCATTCATATATTCGGCGGCCCGCCGGCGGATGGCGATGATCTGATCCAGCCGTTTCATCTGCAGCAGCAAACCGAGTGCCTGAATTTCGGTAGCAGAATGGTTCTGCGCCACCTGCACGCCGCCTTTTTTGTCGGTCAGCGGCGAAATATCATAGAGCCAGTCTTTGATTTTGCGGGTGAAATCCAAACCGAGGAAACGGCCGCCGGCAAGCTGGCTGCCGTAGAAATCATCACTGGTCAACAGAATACCGCCCTCACCGAGTGAGTTGATGTTTTTCACTTCATGGAGCGAAAATCCGCCGAAATCACCGATCGAACCGAGCTTACGCCCCTGATATGCACCGCCCATGCCGTGTGCCGCATCTTCCATCACCATAATACCGTGTTTGCGCGCCACCTCCATGACTCCGGCCATATCCACCGGAAAACCGCCGAGGTGGACCGGCACGATCATTTTGGTTTTCGGAGTGATCTTCTTTTCCAGATCAGCCGGATCAAGGTTGATGGTTTCCGGATCGATATCGGCAAAAACGATCTTTGCCCCCATGCTCAAAGGATAGGCCATCGTGGCAATGAATGTAACTGCCGGCATAATGACTTCATCGCCGGGGCCGATACCGGCAAGTTTGTAAGCGATCTCCATGCCGCCGGTCCAGTTGCTGGTGAAACAGGCATATTTACTGCCGAAGTAACGGCAGGCTTCCGCTTCCGCTTCTGCGACCTTTTTGCCGAGCGTAAGTTTGGTGGCCCGGCCGGAAACTGCAGAAAGTTCAGCCAGAGCCGCACCGGCTTTGGCCAACGCAGCCTGATAATCTGCCGCACCGGAATCCGGAAGCAGAAATTTTACCAGTTCCAACGCATCGGACCCGTCAAAAAATTCACCTACCGCATGCCAGGGAACTTTGCTCTTCCCGACTGAATAACGGAAATCTCCACCACTTTTTTCACCCATTGCTGCCTCCGGATATTTAATAGTTATACTTGATGTCACAGCTATAATATACCACAAAACTGACAGCTTTCAAGCGATGTATACAAAAAATTGTATTCATTGTGCTGTTTTGTACCGGAAAAAGTTTCGCTGCTTTTCCGCCATCCCGGCGATGTACGGTGCAGGCGGAAACATATTCAGCAAATAGCAGTTACGGTACGCCGGCAAATCAAGAGTGTTTTTTATTTAAAATTGCATTTTTGATTTGACAAATATATTTTAAACATGTATATTTACTATTATTAGCACGACTTGTTCGTTAAAACAAACAATTAAAAAGGGAGC
>JAGBZM010000052.1 GCA_017628235.1 Lentisphaeria bacterium
CAGATCAAGGTGAAAGATGCGCTTATCGGCGGCGGCGGTTTGACGGTCATAGCCGGGCCCTGTTCGGTGGAGAGTGAAGAACAGATCATCACGGTGGCGCGCAGTGTGAAATCTTCCGGAGCGAAGCTGCTGCGCGGCGGAGCATTCAAACCGCGAACTTCTCCCTATGCGTTTCAGGGATTGCGCGAGGAGGGCATCCGTCTGCTTCTGGAAGCGAAAAAGGATACCGGCTTGCCGATCGTCACGGAGATCATGGATCTGTCGCAGCTGGAACTCTTTGCCGAAGTGGATGTGATCCAGGTCGGAGCGCGCAACATGCAGAATTTTGAATTGCTCAAACAGCTTGGCCACTCAGACAAACCGGTGCTGCTCAAACGCGGTCTGGCCAATACCTATCAGGAACTTCTGATGAGCGCGGAGTACATTATGGCTTTCGGCAATGAGAATGTCATTCTCTGTGAACGCGGTGTACGCACCTTTGAAAATTATACCCGCAATACGCTGGATATTTCAGCGGTTCCGGTGTTGAAAAAACTTTCGCATCTGCCGGTGATCGTTGATCCGAGCCACGCTGTCGGGATCGCGGAATTTGTTTCGCCGTTGTCGCTGGCGGCAGTAGCAGCCGGAGCCGACGGCCTGATCATCGAAGTACACAACAATCCCTCCTGCGCCAGATGTGACGGTATGCAAAGTCTGACTCCGGAACAGTTTGACCGGCTTGCTGATAAGTTGAACCGCGTAAAAAGTGCTTTGCAGGAGTGATAAAAATGGGCGAAATATCATCGATCGACCGGGCGCGGCAGGAGATCGACCGGATCAATGAACAGTTGACCGCACTGCTGGTTGAAAGAATGAAGCAGGTGGATATCGTCGGCGCCTGGAAAGCTGCAAACGGACGTCCGGTACGGGTACCGGAAAGAGAACAGGCGATTCTGGATAAGGTTTGTGCGCTGGCCGGCGAGGAGTTCGCTCCGGAAGTAAAAGAGGTATTTGAAGCGGTTTTTGCCGCCAGCTGCCGGCGGGAAGCACGGTTGAAAAAGTAATAGAAAAAGGCATAACCAGTTATGGATTGGCAAGTAACACCGGCAGATGGATTATCCGGCACAATCGCGGTACCCGGTTCAAAAAGTCACACGGTCCGGGCAGTGATCGCCGGATTGTTGAGCCGGGGAACTTCAGAGATATATGCCCCGTTGTATTCAGCAGATACCCGCAGTGCTTTGCAGGCGGTCAGGATGCTGGGGGCAGAAGTCGTTGAAACTCCGGAAATGTGGGAAATCACCGGTCGCGGTACCAGCTTCACCTGTCCGGAAAAAGCGGTGGATCTGGGAAATTCCGGTACGACTATGCGGATAATCACTGCGGTGGCGGCATTGGGCAGCAGGGATGTGAGCTTTGACGGAGATAACTCGCTGCGTACCAGAATCATGCAGGGGTTGCTCGATGCACTTGCCGCATTGGGGGTTGAATGTCGCAGCCGTAACGGTTTTGCTCCGTTGACTGTACGCGGTCCGCTGCGCGGCGGACGGACGGCAGTTGATGGTACGACCAGTCAATTTCTTACCGCTTTGCTGATGGCTCTGCCGCTGGCGGAAAATGATTCTGCTGTCGAATTGGAATTTCTCAATGAAGCGGACTATGTGAAAATCACTCTGGACTGGCTGGCCCGGTGCGGGATAACGGTATATGCTTCGGAAGATATGCTCCGCTATGAGATACCCGGCAGACAGGAGTACCAACCTTTTTCGCGGGTGATCCCGGCGGATTTTTCGACGGCGGCATTCCCGTTGGGGGCGGCTCTGGCGGCCGGGAAAGAAGTGCGGATCGCCAATCTGGACTTCAATGACCTGCAGGGAGATAAGAAAGTTTTTGAATATGCCCGGGCGATGAATGGAGATATTTCGCAGGACAATGGCGAAGTGGTGGTGAAAAAATCCCGGCTCACCGGCGGGGTATTCGATCTCAATGCCACGCCGGATGCTTTGCCGCTGATGGCGGTATTGGGGTGTCTGGCTGACGGGGAAACACGTTTGATCAATGTGCCGCAGGCGCGGTTGAAAGAGTGTGACCGGATCGCCTGTATGAGTACTCAACTGCGGAAAATGGGGGCGGATATCACTGAATTGCCCGATGGTTTGGTCATTCGCGGCGGGCGGAAACTGCATGGCGCACATACGGAAAGCTGCGGTGATCACCGGATAGCGATGGCTCTGACGGTTGCCGCACTGGGAGCTGACGGCAAAGTTGTGATCGCTGATGGCAGTGCCTGTGAAGTTACTTATCCGGCATTCGCCGCCGATTTCCGCCGTTTGGGAGCCGTAATTGAGGAGTTGAAAGATCAGAATGAGTGAAGTACCCCGTGTCAGAGTGGAACTGGGCAAGCGCAGTTATGATATAATTTTCTGTGCAGTGGATTCTCCGGCGGCGATGGCGGCTTTTGCCGCTTTGCCCCAGAAAAATGTGCTGATAACCGCCGACAGCAATACGGCGCAATATCTGCCGCGAGTAAAATCGGCAATGGAAAAAAGCGGTAAGACGGTCCACACCTGGGTGTTCCCGGCCGGAGAAGCATCCAAAAACATGGATAATGCCATGAAGTTGTGCGGCTACGCCAGTTCGCTCAAACTGGGCAGAAATTCGCTTTTTGCGGCATTGGGCGGCGGAGTTACCGGGGATTTGACCGGTTTTGCAGCGGCGATGTTCATGCGTGGGGTGAGTTTTATCCAGATCCCGACATCACTGCTGGCGATGGTGGATTCTTCGGTCGGCGGCAAAACCGCAGTGGATACTGTACACGGGAAAAATCTGGTCGGGGCGTTCCATCAGCCGGCTTTGGTGGTGATCGATTGCGGACTGCTCGACACTCTGCCGTCGCGGGAAGTCGGCAGCGGCATGGCTGAAATTATCAAAACTGCCATGATCCTGGATGCCGGATTTGTCCGCGAACTCGGTCGTATTCCGTCCGATGTGGCGGCGGATAAAGAGTTTCTGCTCCGGGCGGTGAAGCGTTCCTGTGAAATAAAGGCGATGGTGGTTTCTGCTGATGAAAAAGAGTCCGGTGACAGCGGCCGGGTTTTTCTCAATTACGGTCATACATTCGGTCACGCCATTGAACACCTTTCCCGTTTCCGTCTGACTCACGGTGAAGCGGTGGCCGTCGGGATGGATATTGCTGCATTTACGGCTGAAAAGCTGGGGTTGTGCGCTTCCGGAGTGAGGGAGGAACAGCATAAATTGCTCGCAGCTGCCGGGATCGCTCCGGAAGCAATGTCCCGGTCGGCGGTGAAGCATGATCCGGAAAAAATCATTGAATTGATGAAAGGCGACAAAAAGAATGGTGACGGACGCTTCCGGGCGGTGCTGCCGCTGGCCGCCGGTAAGGTCAAAACGGTTGATCTTGATCCCGGAGAGATTTCCGCATTGCTGACGGAATATTATGATTTCTGCCTGGAGCCGCAGACGGATATCGCTGATGATGAACGTCCGGAAGTGGCTGTGATCGGTCTGGGATTGCTGGGCAGTTCGCTTGCTTTGAGTCTGGATCACCGGCAGTACCGGATCGGAGTCTGGAACCGTAATACCGCCGGTTGCCGGGCCCTGACGGAAACCGGGGCGGCTGAAAAGGTGTACGGTGATCCGGCAGAAGCATTCCGGCAGGCGGATATCGCAGTCTTGTGTCTGCCGATACCGGTGACGATCCGGTTTATCCGGCAATATCATGCAGAATTGAAACCCGGCGCGGTTCTGACTGATGTCAGCAGTGTGAAAACAGTAGTGATGACGGCGGCAGAGGAGTTCGCAGATCTGGATTTTGTCGGTGGTCATCCGATGGCCGGAACGGAGAAAAGCGGTTATCGTGCCGGATTCAAGGGGTTGTATGAAAATGCCGATGTCTTTGTCGTACCCGGCAGGAACTCTTCAAAAACAGCTCTGGAAAAGGTCAGAAAGATGTGGGAATCGCTCAACACCCATGTGCGGCAGATCGATCCGGAAGCACATGATGCTCTGGTGGCGCATACCAGTCATATGCTGCATATCATCGCTTCGGCCCTGACCCGCAGTATACTGGACCGGGAAGATCCTGCTGAGCAGCGGCGGCACTATGCCGGTTGTGCGACCGGTTTCCGGGATACGTCGCGGATTGCTTCAAGTTCACCGGAGATGTGGAAAGATATCTGTTTGGCCAATACACCGGCAATTTTACCGGCACTGGAGGAGTTTCAGGATTCACTGGAAGAGATGCGTTTGGCTCTGCTTGCCGGGGACGGAGAACGTTTTGCCGGATTATTCAGCCGGGGCCGGGATCTGCGTGATTCGTGGCTGTGTTACAAAAATTCCCATCAGCTGCCGGAGAATATCGTACTGTGCGGCATAAAGCATGCCGGTAAAAGCAGCGTGGGCCGGGCGATCGCGGAAATTCTTGATATCCCCTTGGCTGACAGTGATGAATTGATCGTGCAGAATGACGGCAGCAACCGGAGTGTCCG
The DNA here is from genome assembly GCA_017628235.1 of Lentisphaeria bacterium. GTDB lineage: Bacteria > Verrucomicrobiota > Lentisphaeria > Victivallales > Victivallaceae > UBA1784. Next base: position 4,488 of record JAGBZM010000052.1, read on the forward strand.
GGAGATATTTATGCAGGATGGAGAAGAGATTTTCCGGCAGAAAGAGGCCGAAGTGCTGACCGGATTGGCAAATTCACCATGCCGCCGGGTCATCGCACTGGGCGGCGGAGCTTTAAGCAATCCGCTGGTTTCTTCCGGAGTGAAACAACGTCTCGGTTTCAAAGTGTGGCTGAATACCGGCGACCGGATCGCCTTTGACCGGATCGTGAAAAACGGTTTGCCGCCGTTTTTAAGCGGAGAAAGCGATCCGCTGGCCGCATTTATCCGGATGAATGAAGCCCGGAGGGCTGTTTTTGCCGCCGAAGCAGATGCCGAAGTGATTCCGGATGAATCAGCATACCGGACAGCACTGCACATACTGTCGCTTTACAAAGATCGGGCCGGATTGTGAATTTCAGCGTTGGAGAAAACGTTTGATCCGGACGATCGATTCGCGCAATTCATCGGCACTGGTGGCATAACAGCAGCGGATGAAGCCTTGACCGCCCGGTCCGAATGCTTCTCCGGGGACAACCGCCACATGTTCGGCGCGCAAAAGTTTTTCGGCAAATTCCGTTGATTCCATCCCGGTGTTTCTGACCGAAGCAAAGGCATAAAATGCCCCGTGCGGCATCAGGCAATCCAATCCGGCTTCATTCAGTCCCCGGACAAAGAAGTCCCGGCGGCGGCGGTAACTGTCACGCATTTCGTGCATGGCCTTGCCGCCGTTGGTCAACGCTTCCAGAGCCGCTTCCTGAGCAACGGTGGGAGCGCACATGATCGCATACTGATGAATGCGCATCATCGCCGCAATCATGGGAGACGGAGCGCATACATAACCCACCCGCCAGCCGGTCATGGCAAACGCTTTGGAAAAGCCGTGCAGAAAGATTGTCCGTTCCTTCATTCCCGGCAGACTGGCGATGGAGACATGATTGCCGTCATAGTTCAATTCCGAATATATCTCATCGGTCAATACCGCCAGATCATATTTTACCGCCAGATCGGCTACGGCCTGCAGTTTATCCGCCGGCATGACAGCTCCGGTGGGATTGCAGGGGAAATTGAGCAGAATGGCCCGGGTTTTCGGGGTGATGGCTTTTTCAATATCTTCCGGTTCAACGGCGAATTCATTTTCATAACGGGTCGTCACCGGTACCGGAACTCCATGTGCCATGCGGATTTCCGCCGGATAGGAGACATAACACGGTTCAGTATAAATGACCTCATCACCGGGAGAAAGCAGCATGCGGAAGGCCAGATCGAGAGCTTCACTGACTCCGATAGTGACCAGACATTCATTCCGGTAATCGTAGTTCACATGGTAATTTTTTTCCACATAGTCGCAAATGGCGCGGCGCAAAGCGGGAGTACCGAGATTGGAAGTGTATCCGGTATGGCCGCGTTCCAGAGAGTAGATGCCGCTTTCCCGGATGGTCCAGGGGGTAGTGAAGTCCGGTTCACCGACACCGAGGGAGATCACATCATCCATCGAATTGACCAGATCAAAGAACTTCCGGATACCGCTGGGCGGCAGAGCCGCGATATGCGGGGCAATAAATTTTTCAGAAACAGATTTTGAGTCGTTCATATTCTTCGTCACTTTGCATGATCATGCCGGATTCTTTATATTTTTTCAACTGAAACGCTGTCGCAGTGGAGATCACTCCGTCGATGGTGGCAAGTTTGTCGGAAACGAAACTGGCCACCTGCTGCAGCGAATTGCCCTCCACCGTAAGCAGAAGATCGTAATTGCCTGAGAGCAGAAAGAGATCGGTGACTTCCGGAAATTTGGCGATCCTCCGGGCGACCCGGTCGAATCCACCGTCGCGGCTGGGTGTGACTTTTACTTCGATCAGGGCCTTTACTCTGGTTTCACTGCCGGGGGCCTGATCGGTGACAATGGCGGCATAACCGCGAATGACTCCGTCTTTTTCCATTTCGGAAATAGCGGAATTGATTTCCGTTTCGCTGACATTGAGTTCAACTGCCAGTTCGGCATTGGACAAGCGGGCGTTGCTGCGGAGCAGCGAAATGAGTTTCTCTTTCATAATATATCCTTGATGAAGTAAAGCGGCCAGAAAAGCACGCCGTTATAGATGAAACTGTCCAGTACGTCAAATGCCCCGCCCATACCCGGTACAAAAGAACCGGAATCTTTGATATTGCACAGACGTTTGATCGCTGATTCGGTAAGATCTCCGAAAAAACTGCCGGGCGAGAGGATCAGAGCCGCAACAATATACCAGAGCAGCGAAGCATGCGGTGCAAAGTGATAAAAGGCCAGAGCAACTGCCAGAGAGAGGATTATGCCGCCGAAAAGTCCTTCCCACGATTTTTTCGGACTGATGCCGGGAGCGATCTTGTGATTGCCGCCCGGAAGTTTGGCCGTCAGGGTGCCGACAATATAACCGCCGGTGTCGGTGGCTTTGGTCGTCAGACAGAGGAAAAGCAGCCAGTATCCCTGCGGGTCCGGAAAATAAGCGGCCAGCAGACCGAAAAGCGGCGGAACCAAACAGAAACTTACCCCGAAAGTGGTGAAAGTTTTTTCCATAAGTACGGCATCCATACGCAGAAGTCTGGCGCAACCGGCAATGACCAGCAGCATCACCAGCAATCCGGCAAAGATATATATTATCTGCCGGTAAAAGGGATCGGCGGTAAACATTTTACCGGCATTGCCGAGAACCAGCACCAGCAGAAACCAGACCATCAGTGCCGCCGGTTTGACCAGTACCGGCCGCCCGGAATTATTCAGCATGGCACAGCATTCACCCACAGCGGCAGCCGCCAGAGCCGGAGCTGCCGCCAGAAAGAGCCATGCACCGCCGGCTTCCCAGAAAAAGATCCCCCCCAGCAACCCCATCAGCAGAATAAAACCGATAATCCGGAACTTGAACATTCAAAACTTCTCCATCGTTAAAATAAAATTTATCAGCTTATAATATAATCTCTCCGGCCCAAATTTACCAGTATTACTTGAAAAATTCCAGCAAACCCAACAGCCAGATCACCGCAATTATTACCGGAATGACAAATTTGAGATAATTTTTCAGCCGGACCGGGAAATCCCGTCCTTTTCCGGTATTGACCTCCTTGAAAAAGTTTTCTGTTCCCCAACCGGCGGCGGTGGTGCAGAATATGGTCAGATAGAGAGCCCCCAGCGGCAGAAGATTGGAACTGACGATGAAATCTTCCAGATCAAGAATAGTGCTGCCGTTCCCCAGCGGTTGAATTTTCTGCCACAGATTGAAGCCGAATATACACGGCAGGGAAGCCAGAGCAATAATAATACCGGCTGTCAGGCAGGATTTCCGGCGGCTCCAGTGAAATTCATCCATGCCGAATGCTGCCAGATTCTCAAAAACTGCCACCAGCGTCGACAGGGCCGCCACTCCCAGAAAAACGAAGAAAAGCGTACCCCAGAAAAATCCGCCGGGCATACTCATGAAAACTTTGGGCAGAGTTATGAATATCAGTTCCGGTCCGGCTCCGGGGTCGATCCCGTGTGCCATGCAGTTCGGAAAGATGATCAACCCGGCTGATACCGCGACGATCGTATCCAGAAGAATTATCCACAATCCTTCCTGCAGCAAAGAGCGTTCTTTGCCGATGTAGCTGCCGCAGATGGCGATGCTGCCGATTCCCAGACTCAAGGTGAAAAACGCTTGCGACATGGCCGCATGCACGATCTTTATCCAGTTGCCGCCCTGCAGAGCTGAAGTGTCCGGGAGCAGAAAGAATTTTACCCCCTGCATCGCTCCATTTTGACATAACGCTCTGATCACCAGTATCAACAGCAGAATGAACAAGCCGCCCATCATGTATTTTATGCTCTTTTCCACTGTTTTGCGGACGCCGCCCAGACAGATAAGGACGGTGGCGGCCAGTGCCGCCAGCATGGCGGTGATCTGAATACCGGCAGAGGAGAGCATATGCTGAAAATGGCCGGGGGAATAGACTGCTTCATTCATCCGGATGAAATCAAAAGCGTAGAAAAAGAGCCAGCCGGTGACGGTCGTGTAGAACATCAGCAGTATGAGATTGCCTGCAAAGAGCAGATATGCCGGTTTGTGCCAGGGGAAACGGCCGGATGGAGACCGCAGTTTGGCGAATGCTCCGGGGTAGGTGCTTTGTCCGGCCCGCCCCAGAGCCAATTCCATCAGCAGCACAGGAATGCCGAAAAACAGCAGGCAGAGAATGTAGATCAGCACAAACAATCCGCCGCCATTCTCTCCGGCGACATAAGGGAAACGCCAGATATTGCCCAGACCGATGGCACAGCCGGCAGTCATAAAAATAAATCCCAGACGGGATGCAAAGTGTTCGCGAGGTGTATTCATATGATCGATCCTGATAAAAATTAGAATTAAAACCGCTATAAAATAGCACCAAAGCGGGTTTTTGTCAATATCAAGTTGCAATTTTCCGGAATTCCGTGTATCTTATGTTATGTGCGGCTCAGAGAAAGGAAGATAGCTATGGATTTTGAGAAACTGGTTTCTTCGCGGCGGACAATCCGCCGGTTTGAACAGCGGGAAGTGCCGGAAGCACTGTTGCGGTATTTGATAGATATGGCACGTTATTCCTCATGTGCCTCCAATAAACAGCCGCTGCGTTATCTGGTTATCCGGGAACGCGAACTGGTACGGCAGGTGTTTGAAACTACCCGCTGGGCGGGATTGGTCGCTCCCCGCCGGACTCCGCGCTGGGAGGTCGATGCGCCGCTGTGCTTCATCGCCCTGACGGTTCCGGAGGATGCCGGAATGCATATCCACGCGGATGCCGGGGCGGCGATCCAGAGTATGGAATTGGCCGCATGGGAAAAGAGTCTGGGCTGCTGCTGGTTTGCTTCATTTGATCCGGAAAAGGTGGGCGAACTGGTGAAACTTCCTGACGGCCGCCGGGTGCTTTATCTGGTGGCAGTGGGATTCCCGGCGGAAAATCCCGTGACTGAAAATGCTGCCGACGGCCGGGTGGCATATTATCTGGATGCGAAGGATGTACTGCATGTGCCTAAACTTCCGGTCGATGAGATAACAACATGGCTGTAAACAGATCAGAAAAATTGTATCCATTGCTGACAGCTGCGGTCTACTGGCTGCTGCCGCTGCTGGCGATGCCGTTGGCTTTTGCCCGTTTTACCGGCAGGGCGGTACCGCTGTACGGTTTGGTGACATTGGTGACATTTCCGGTATTGACGGTGATCTCCGGCGGAATACTTCTGCTTTTCCCGGAGAGAACATGGAATATTTTACGCCGCCGGGAACTGCGCTGGCTGCTGGCAGGTGCCATGCTGTGGGTATCAGTGACCGGCTGGCATTGGCTGACCGGGATGATCGCGGTTGAGGACTTCGCCCGGGTGCTGTTTTACATACTTTACCCTCTGGCCGGGGCGGTACTGGCTCCGGAATTGAAAAAATTATTGCCGGGATTGGCGTCGACGGTGGTGATATTGCTGATATACAGCGGTTTGATGTCGGAAAAATTCACCGGATTGACCGGCAACTGGAATTGGACCCAGGGGGCGATCACCGCATTGCTGCCGGGAATGTTTCTGCTGGTCGGGAAATGGCGCAGCAACGGTAAGTGGCAGTTGCCGGCTGCTGCTGCTGCGGCACTGTTTTTTATATTGTTTGCCATCTTTTTCCCGGATGGGGTCTCCCGGTCGGCACTGGTCGGGGCGTTATTGGCCGGAGTGGTGATCTTTTTCCGGGAGCGTCTGTCGTTCCGGAAATGGAATATCTTTGCGCTGATATTGACCGCAGCGGTCATTGCCGGATTTGCGGCGGTGTGGTGTTGCGGGGGGGAGTGGACTGATACCAGAACCCATATCTGGCGCGGTGCCTGGGGCGTGATCGGAGAATACTTTTTCACCGGATGCGGACAATTCAGCGAATATATCCGTATGCATCTGCCGGAAGCATATTTTTTCTCCTCTTTTCCGGCTCCGCATATCGATCATGCACATAATGATTTTCTTCATATTTTTGCGGAAAGCGGTATTGCCGGAGTGATCTTTTATTCAATCGCGGTGTGGACGGTACTGCGCCGACGGGAAAAGGGTGCGGCAGGTATATTCAGTCAGTGGATATTTATGGTCATGCTGGTCTGCGGCTGGTTCGATCAGCACAATATAACAATTCTGGGCGGTGCGCTTTTAACTTCGAGTGCCGGAATCCTGCTTGCGCCCCGGGCTTTCCCGGAAAAAAAGTGCCGGGGACGGATGGTGATGATCCCGGCCGGGGCGGTGATGGTGGTGTGGGCCATATTGATGATGATGATGATAAACTGGTCAACCGGCAATTTCATCCGGCGGGGGGATCTGCAGCTGCTCCGGGGGGATATGGCCGGGGCAGTAGGATTGTACAATGATTCCATCCGGGAAAAACCGACGGTTCACGCCCTTTATCAGCTGGCGGAATTATCTCTGGTCGCTCAGAGGCCTGACCGGACTTTGCATTATCTGGAAAAACTGGAAAATATCTGCGCCCGCCGTTACTACCGGCATACTCAGAGGCTGAAAGCAGTGGCAGCGATGATGACCGGTGATCTTGCCGCTGCCGCCGGAGCATTGACTTCGGAATTGAAAAATGCTCCGTTCAGTGTCATCAATGCCAGATGGAACTGCCTTTTGCTCCATGCCCTCGGAGCCGGAGATCAGATGCAGAAAACCGCAATGGAACAATTGCAGTACCTTTGCCGATTGCGTAAAATAACCGTGAAAGATGCGGTTTCTATCTCTCCGGCAGTTGATGACGGTCCGTTTCCGCAGGATTGAGTATCCGGCGGCCGTTTCCGGTCCCGGAAACGGTTTGAGCGCGGTCAAGCAGATCATCCAGCGCAGCGAGGGAGTCCAAAGTGGATGCTTCCGCCCGTAATGCGGCGGGAAATCCGCGACCTTTGAGGTAGTCATGGACTATTTTCCGGGCCTGCCGCATAGCAGAAGTTTCTCCGTAAAGTGCGATCATTTCCGTAATATGGAAGCGTACGACCTCTTTCCATTCGGCCAGTGACGGCGGCAGGGCATCCGGATCAGCCAGCTCCCGGAACAGCCAGGGATTGCCCATGATCCCCTGGGCGAGCATCACCCGCGAACAGCCGGTTTCCCGGCGGATGGTTTCATAACTTGCCCGCGAATTGACTCCGCCATTGGCGATCACCGGGATTTCCGGAAAAGTCTCCTGCACCGCCCGGATAATGCGGTAATGCACCTCTCCGGTGTAAAAGTGGGCCCTTGTCCGGCCGTGAACCGTCAATGCCTGCGCTCCGGCATCAATCAGTCCGGCACAAAGTTCCAGAGTCGGAGCCGGATCATATTCATCCAGTATCCGTAATTTGGCGGTCAGAATAAAGCGGCTCTCTCCGGCGATTGCGCGGAAACAGGCAATGGCATGGGTGATATTCTGTCCCAGAGCTGCCCCGGCACCTTTTTTCACAACTTTGGGAACCGGACAGCCAAGATTGAAATCCAGGAGCGAAAAATCCCGTTCATTGAGTTTGGCACAGGCACGTTTGAGCAGTTCCGGTTCGGCACCGACCAGTTGAACTGCAAGAAAAGACTCCTCTTCGCCGCGTTTGAGCAGCTGTTCACCGTTGCCGTTGCGGTAGGCGAGACTGGCTGCATCGACCATTTCGGTAAAAGCATAACGGCAGTCGCAGCGATATGCTGCGCGGCGGTAAGCCAGATCGGTGAATCCGGATAACGGAGCCATGATCAAGGCATTTTCCGGATAAATCGGTGACCGGTCCATTGTTTAAAAGAGTTCTTTGCGCTGACGGCGGGCCTCGGCGGTGGCTTCGGCGGTGACTTCAGCGAGCATGGTGTCGCGCATCTCTTTATCCATTGCCATGAAGTGGCCCATCAATTCATTTTCCTGAGCTGACAAACTGGTAAAGGAGGCTGGTTCAGCCGGTTCAGTGAGGGCTTCGGCAAAGCGGCGGATGATCTGTTTTTTCTCTTTCTCACCGAAAATGGCGAATTCATCCAGCAGAACCTTCTGTTCGCTGAGCATATCCACCAGTTCCGGATGCCGCCGGTAAGCAGCACCCAGACGCGGCGGCGGTTCTTTGATCGGTTCGGGGCCCTCAAGGTAAGGTTTGAGCAGCGGATAAAGTTTGTCCCAAGTCTCGGTACGGATATTTTTGGCCTGACGGTCGATATAGCGGCGCAGCAATTCGATCCGGATGCCGTTGAGCCGGGAGATATCTTCAAAAGAGAGATTTTCCGAACACTTCTCCACCGCATCGAGAAACTCTTTATTGAAACTTTTTTCGCCTTTGTCGGACATGATCATTACCTCTCTTCCTGGTAGTCAAATACCGTTGCCAGTTTCATCAGCTGGCGGAATATTTTTTCATCATATTTTTTCATGGTCTGCAAAAAAGCGATGATCCGCCGGAAATTGCAGTTGCCGGATAATTCAAATTGTTCGACTTTGCCGTCGCTGAAAAGGGTGCAGAAAGTGTTGCCGTGCGGCAGCAGCATGAATTGCGGGACCGGAATATCTGATTGGATTTTACCGAAATAAAAGACATATTTTCCGGCAGTTAACTCATATTTTCCGGCGGAAAGTTCCGGTTTTTCATCCAACATCCCTGCGGCCTGCGGCAGGAGCTTGGCACATTCGCAGGAATCGTTTTCCTTTTCTTTTACCGTTTCACCTGCCGAACCGGCTGTTTCGGGATTTCCGGAGTTATCCTGCTTATCTTTCCGGTCGGAAGACAACTCTATTTTGTTCAGCAATTCGACCAAATCCAGAGCGTTCTGCCAGTCAAAACTCAGCCATGAACTCTGATCGTTACTGCAGAGCAGCAATCCGTCATCTTCCCGGGAAACTGTAACTGCCGCCGGAAGTTCGCAGTCCGGATAAAGGATATTGAGTTTTCCGGCCATAGTACTGGAGGTCGATTCTCCGGCACTGCTGAAAAGTATGATCGCCGCTTTTTCCGGCAGCCGGTGAAATAGGAAATCCCGGTTTTTGCCGGGGACAAAACGGCAGGTATTGGTTTCAAACTCTTTTTCCACTTCGGCGGAAGAATAGTAGACGGTACGGTTTTCCCGGTGGCAGACGATGGCATCATTATGCAGTTTTAAGCGGGAAAGCTGCTTTTTGCCGGACTTGCCAAATATGAGCAGACGGCAGAAATTGAAAATTTTACCCTCCGGATCGGGGAATTCGATTTTGAAAGCATTGTTGTCACCATTGAGGAAAACCAGTTCCCAGATACCGGCGGTATTTTTAAGGAATTCGGGAATAGGGATCGCCGCCGGGAATGCTCCGGCAAAAGTTTCCTGATAAGTTCCGGAACGGGCCAGAGCATCCAGCAGAGCCGTCGGCCGCAGATCGATGGTCATGGCCAAGTGGCAGTTCGCCGGGAGGCCGGAGATGAATTTTTCCACTGCGATCCGGTTTTCCGGAGCAAGCACCTCATTGATCAATCCGGGGGCCGCAGGCGGCAGGGCAAGAAATCCCCGGCTGTGGCACTTTTTCCCTTCGATGATCACCGTACTGCGGCCGCTGCCGGAAGCGTGTTCCAAACCGGAAAGGTCCCGCAGCAGATGCCATGAGGTCAAATAGAACATCAGCTTATGCCGATCATCCGGGGTCAGATCACCATTTTTCCAGATGGTTTTTTCGGCGGTACGGTCGAAATATTCTGAACTCATCCGCCATGCAGGAGAAGCAGTTACCGAAAATTCGATTCCGTCCCGATCCAGATATTTGCTGACAATTTCCATTGCCGGACGCTCTGACTGCACAGCGGTACAGCCGGTCAGAGCCAGTGCCGCTGTTGCTGCAATCAGCCGACGTCCGGTAATCATGGATGATCCTTTCAGAGCAATTCAGCGATCTGAACTGCGTTGAGAGCTGCACCTTTGAGCAGCTGGTCACCGGAAACAAACATTTCCAGTCCGCGTTTGTCATTGCGGGAGATATCCTGACGGATACGTCCGGCCAGAACATCATATTTCTCAGTGGCATCGACCGGCATCGGATAGAGTTTGGCATCCGGATCATCGGCAACGGTCACTCCGGGCGCAGCCGCCAGAATGGCGCGGGCTTCGGCGGGAGTGATCTCCTCCTCAAATTCAAGATTGAGGGACTCCGAGTGGGCGCGGAGAGCCGGGATACGCACGCAGGTGCAGCTGACCGGCAGATCGGGCAGATGGAGCATTTTGCGCGATTCATTGAGCATTTTCAGCTCTTCTTTGGTATAGCCGTTATCGGTGAATGCATC
>JAGBZM010000053.1 GCA_017628235.1 Lentisphaeria bacterium
ATGATCGCGATGACTACCAACAGCTCAATCAACGTAAAGCAGACTGCTTTACTCTCTTGGCCAAGAGAGTAAAGCAGTCTGCTTTACGTTGATTGAGCTGTTGGTAGTCATCGCGATCATCGCCATATTGGCAGCGATTCTGCTGCCTGCGCTCAATTCAGCCCGGGAACGCGGCCGCGCCGCCAGCTGCATCAATAATCTCAAGCAGGTCGGTAACGGTATTGCCATGTACGCAGACGATAACAATGGTGTCATGCCGCTGCGGTACAAAGGCGGATATACATTCGCCGCACTCCTCAGTCAGGAGATCAGGGATATTAATGGCGGATGTCCGACTCCGGGCGGCAATTACCTGCCGCGCGCAGCGATGAGTTGCCCATCCAATAATGTATATACGACAGATACCAATGGAGAATCTCTTTCAGCAGCTTATGGTACGGCATACTCAGTAAATTCTCTGCCCGGCAGTTCCGCTGATCCGATCAATGATGACACCAAAGCTGCATATCAAGTTACCGATACCGGCGATACTGATGGCGCAGTCAAAGTATATTTGTCCAAACTGAAATCTCCATCCGCTTTCTGGATTTTCGGTGACAGTTACCGCAAAAGTACCTATGCTGCCCAATGGTATGCAGTGAGCTGGGGAACAAATAACACAATGATCATGATCCACCAGAAACAGGGCGGCTGCGGTTGGGCAGATGGTCATGCCACAATGGAAGATGCCGCCGCGTTGAGCAGCAAGTTTTCCTACGATGTCAGCGGTACGCCGCGTTGTGACGGCTGGAAAGTATTTAATGCCGACAAAAATACTCAAACTGAGTTGTGAAAGGTCGCCAAACCTCTCTCAATTATTTGATCAACAAATGTATTCCTGCCCCGGGCAGGAATCATATCGCCAGAACTTGTTCGTTAAAACAACTTAAAAGGAATTCTGAAAAATGAAAAAACATGCTTTACTTACGGCAGCCCTTTTGTCTCTGCCGCTGGCAGCTGAATTCATTCCACTGCCGTCATCCAAAGAGAAGATCCCTGCCGATGTCCGGGAAAATCCTTTTGTCGAAAAGGCAATACTTCTGACTCCGGATAAAACCGAAAATTCCCGGCAGTTTGTGCTCTTTTCCCGGCCGCTGACCGATCCGGTCTGGGCGGAAACCCGTCCGCAGGCGTATGAAAGAGTCGGCAAACTGACCGGCTGGGGTGCAAGAAAGCAGTTCGTTTCCCTCAATTTTGCCCTCTATCCGTTGAGTGAATTGAAAGATCTTTCCATTGAGATCGAAAGTTCTTCCGCCAAACCGGAAGTGCGCGTGGTGCGTTACTGGAATATAATCCATCCATTTTATCACTCTTTCAGAACCAACCCGAAAGATAAGCAGTACCGCCGGATGCCGGAATTTCTTGCCGCCTGCAACGGCATGGAGAAAGTTGCCGCCAATGAACCGCAGCGTTTTGTACTGACCTTTGAACTTCCCGTCGACGGTACGGAGAAAATCGAGGGCAATGTGGTGATCAAACATGCCGGTTTGAGCGAAGCTGTCCGGCTGCCATATTCGGTAAAAGTGCTGCCTTTTGAGCTGAAACGCGATCCCAATAAGCACTATTTCGCTTTTCACTGGTCACTCATCGGTGATCCGGATGATTTTTATGTCCGCAACCTGGGCAATAAAAAACTGATCCATGAAACCCTGGTCAAAGAGTACAAACGGATGCTTGAATACGGTTTCACCCGGCCGCCGCACATGAGAATGAGCCTGGGAACTTTGCCCGATGGCACTCCGGATGCGTTGTTCATCCCCGACTATGATATCCATGCGGCAGCACTCAAAGAAGCGGGATTCGATCTCAATCAGGGTGTATTGGTCTGCGGCGCGGGAGTTCACCGGCTGTTCAAAAAACATACCGGCAGAGCGTTGGATAAGCACATGCGCCTTTCCGACGGGGTCCCGGAACAGCTTTACACCGATCTGGCTTCCGCGCTGGATAAATTTCTGGCTTATGCCAAAAAGAACAACTATCCGCCGTTGATCTTCAATCCGCTGGATGAACCCGATCCGGCTTCTCTGCCGCTGATCGCCGGAGTATTTGAAATATTCAAAAAACGCGGCCTGACCACCATGCTCACCTCTCCTCCGGAAAGTTTCATGCAGAAACGGGAACTCTTTGACATATTGAATTATCCGCAATTTTTCGTGCCGTACAAAAAAGCCGTTGCAGATAAGATCAATAAGTACTGGTGCTACCCCAATGACAATGCCTACCAGATCAAAGACCCCAATGTGATGTGTCACGGCGGCCGGATGACTTACGGTCTGGGTTACTGGAAAAGCGGTTTTACCGGTATCCTGCCGTATGTCTGGCGCGAAGGACATACTTCAAGACTCTCAACTTACGGCGGCAATATGACCTGGGAAGACGGCACTTTGCTGATGACCACTTACTGGGAGTGTTTCCGCCTTGGCGAAGATGATTTGCGTTACATCTACACTCTGCAGGATGATATCGTCAAGCGCGAAGGGTGCAAAGGCGAAAAGGAACAGCAGATCCTTGCCGGTGCCAAAGCTGTTCTGCAGAGAGTCTGGAATGCCACCTGCCCGCAGGGAGCATATCTGCGGGAAAATCTTTTGCATCACGCCGAATTGGACGCTTACCGCGCACTGGTCGCCAATGAGATCATGAAAGTGCGCCAGATCCCTGAATGCAGCAGCAAAACCGCCCCGTCAGTCATTGTTGATCCGGACGGCAAATGGAATAATCCGGCTCATATCGCCACTGCCGGGAATGTAAAAACCCTCCCGCTTACCCAGTGGAAATCTCTGGATCAGGAAGGAACCATCTCCGGACAGAACGGCAACAGCCTGACTTATACCATTAAAGTCGACCATACCGCCGGCGGTCCGGGAACCCACGAAAAATATCCGGTCGGCTGGCCGAGACTGTATACCGATTTCGGGGCAAAACGTCCGGGTACAGATCTGACCGGATACGATCAATTGGAATTTGACCTGACCGTTTCCAGCGACCGGGATGCTGAAACAAATTATCTGTGGCCGATATCGCTGCTCATCCGCAGCTATGATTGGGATTCTTTCTGCAACAAACGCTGGAGTCAGTCTCTGGAACCGGATGTCAAACACCGGATCGTCATCCCGATGGCAGAATTGATCCCGCAGCCTAAAGAGGGATTCAAAAAGACTGCGATGCTGCAGTTTTTCATCGGCGAATCCAACTATCCGCACGGATGTACTTTGAAAATGAAATTTGAAAATATCCGTTTTGTCGGCTATAATAATCCGACGATCACCAAAGTCGATTTCCCGGCAGTCGTGGAATTGCCCTGCAACGGCTTTTCCATTCCGGTGGAACTGGTCGGCGACAAAGGTAAAAAGTGTACTTTCACGGCTCAACTGCTCGATGAAGGAAATAAAGTGGCAGCGGAAACTTCCGGCAGTGTCAGAGACGGCAAGGCTTTCTGCGGATTTTCCGGAAAAGATTTGAAAAACGGAAAGTACAAAGCGGTGATAAAAATCATCAGCAACGGCCAAACCGTATCGGAAACTTCCCGCAATATCGAAGTGATCAACGGCCCGGCGGCTGAATAAAAAAAATGAAAGGAAAAAAAATGTTGAAAAAAGTTATGATGGTTTTGAGTGCAGTGGTTTTGGGCAGTGCCGTTTACGCAGCCGATTTCCCGTTGAAAGTATGGGAAAGTGCCGACAGTGAAGGTGTTATTTCCGATCTGCAGGAAAATAATTTCCTTTACACCGTGACCGCCGATTACCGGCAAACCGGCAATAAGTACAACACCCCCATCGGCTGGGTGCGGGTCAGAACCATTCTCAATGGGAAATCCGGGCTGAATGTTTCCGGCAAATACAGTCAGTTTGAGTTTGAAGTTACCATCGAAGCCGGTGAACAGATCAAAACGCCGGTTTCTGTCAGCGTGGCAAGTTTCAGCGGCAAAAAAGATGCCGTCAATCTGCCGCAGGAGCTGGAATCAGGAAAAAGCTACAAAGTGATCGTCCCGTTCCGGGCCCTCTCCCGGCTGGATGAAGCGGCATTGAAAGTTGTCGAAAGTGTGCAGCTCGTTTTCCGCGAAAAATTCCTGCCGGATGGCAAAGCCGTTAAATTTCACTTGAATAATCTCCGTCTGACCGGCGGTGATGCCGCAGAAATCCAAGTCATAACCAAATGATCTGAAAACCAAACCGCCGGGATGGCTGTAAAACCTGTTTTGCCGGGGCTTGTACTGCCCCGGCTTCCCGGCGGTAAATGTCCAAGAACCGATCCGCGCTGCAGCGGTTCAGTCGTTGTCGATCTCCAATTCAATATCATCAAAAACGGCGGATGAATTTTCTTTTATCCCGATAACGAGCCTGACCGCCACCGGCGGATTCTCCAAGAGGATTCCGCGCATATCGGCTTTGCCCTCATATTCCCGGCGGCTGCCGGAACCCGGAGCCGTTGCCGAAATCACCCGGCGGGTCAGAACGGTTTTCCCGGAAGCATCGATAAAAAGCAGATCAATATACGCCGTCCCCCGGACAAGAATATCGGCACTCACCTCGTACACCGCCTGGCGGAACGGAAATACCTTCCGGTACATGCTGCTGGCGGCTGTGGTGGCAACTCCGGAAACAGTTCCGGCTTTGCCGTCAAGCATGATCGCCTTGCGGCCGAACCAGCCGCCCCGGGAAACAATCCGGGAAAGACCATTTTCAGGTGTGGAAAAATGTTTGACATTCAGATCGGTTCCGGCCAGCAGAACAGCTCCGGAAAAAACAACAGCTGTCAGAAGAAATTTTTTCATAGCTTCACCTCCGGAAGTACATTATACAGCATAACCGGAAAAATTTCAAGCGGAAAATACCGGAACAATCATTTTTTTCAAATATTTTGCCCGCTTCCCTTCCCGGAATCACCGCCGGAATCAACATTTTTACGGAAAGCGGCCGGGGAGATGCCGAAAAGTTTTTTAAACCGGTTGGAAAAGTAATAACGGTCACACATTCCGCACTCCTCGGCGATCTCATCGATCCCTTTGGTACTGTTGATCAGCAGACTTTTTCCTTTTCGCAAGAGAAATTGTTCGCGGTATTCGCGCGGTGAACACCCCATTTCCTGCCGGAAAAGCGCGTACAACAGCGGCTCACTGATCCCGCAGGCGGCGGCCACCGCCCCGATTTTGCCGCACTTGTCGGCCGTCAGCATGGCTACCGCCTTTTCGATGCGCCGGCGGTGCAGACGGCTGTGATACTTCTGATAATAGACAAATCTCTGCAATACACTCTCAACCAGCAGCAGTGCCAGAGCCTCCCAGCCCGGCCGGTGAATATTTTCCAATTCGCAAGCCTCACTCAATTCGGCAGTCACCACCTCCAACACCCGGCTTTTCAGATTTACCGCCCCGACTCCCGGCAAAATCTCCTCATACTCCAATTGTCCGACCATGTGATTCCGCAGAGGATAGTGAAACCAGATATATTCCCAATCTTTGCACGCAATAAATTCGCACAGCACATCCGGCTTGTAAACCAGAAGTGTCCCGGCTGGAATGTCGTAAAATGCTTCACCGACCCTGATCCGGCCGCCATCATTCAAAGACAGCAGCATCCCCCAGGGCCGCCGCAAACGGCGATACCATGAACTTCCACTTAAATGTACATTGCGTCCGCCGGTAAGCAATACCGGAGATTCTTCATGACGAACCAATGGCATAATTATAGAATCTCACATTTTTTTAATATTTTTTCTCATTGTTAAAATACATATCATGCTGTATAATATACACAAAGCAATCCAAAAAGCAAATAAAAAAAATGGGAAAACACATGAAAAACACTTCTCAAATCCCGGTACATGCGGCCGTTTTACCCCCGGGTACGGTCAAATTGACCGGTAAAACCGGAGAATTGACCGACCGGGTCATCTGCCGCCGGATAAATTCAGAATATGCCAGAAATACCGTATACCGGGAAACCATCGAGGCATTCCGCAATAAAATCGATGATGCCAGCGGTGTCATCGGTATCTGGCAGGGAGAATACTGGGGAAAATGGGTCATCAGTGCCGTCCGGGCTGCCGAGTACACCGGCAATGCCGAATTGAAAAGTTTTATCCGCAGTACCGCGTATGAATTGATCTCTCTGCAGGATGCCGACGGTTGTATTTCCACTTACAAAGATCCGCTGTTTTTCAATGCCGCCCCGCCGGAGGAGGTCAAAAAAGTCCTCGGCGTGGAATCGGATTGGAACTGGAACATCTGGTGCCGCAAATATACCCTTTGGGGCCTGCTGGAGTCATACCGGCTGCTGCAGGAGAAACCGATCCTTGATTCCGCATCGAAACTGGCGGATAATCTGATCGGCTCGCTGGAAAAAAAGCAGATCGATCTGCGTCACACCGGCACTTTCTGCGGACTGGCCAGCTGTTCGATCCTCAAGCCGGTTCTGCAGCTTTATCAATATTCCGGAGAGAGCCGCTTTATGGATTTCGCCCGGCAGATCGTGGATTCCTGGAGAAAAGAAGACGGCACTGTTCCCAATCTGATAACCAATGCCTTTTCCGGCAAACCCCTGCACCAGTGGTATCCGGAAAAAGGATTTTGGACCAAAGCCTATGAGATGATGTCCTGTGTGGACGGCCTGCTTTTGTACAGCGAAATAACCGGGGACACCACAATTCTCCAGGCGGCGGAAAATCTCTACGGCTTGATCCGGGAACATGAATCCAACTGCGTGGGCAGTGTCGGATTCAACGATCAATTCCAAAATGCGCGGATATACCTGAACAGCATTTCCGAACCGTGTGACGCCATCCACTGGATGCGGATGTGTTTTGAATTGTTCCGTCTGACCGGCAAAGTCAGGTACATGGATACCTTTGAAGAGACCTTCCTCAATGCCTTCCTCGCCGGGATCACCCGGGACGGCAGCTGGGGCATGCGGGCAATACGCAGTTACGGCCATCACCTGACCGCCCCGGAACAGGCAAAAATGCACTTCAACCACTGCTGTGTAAACAATATGCCGCGCGGGTTGATGAATGCGGCCGGTGCCGCGGTGATGCTCTCGCCGCACAATGGATTGATCTTCAACTTCTATCTGCCGCTGGAGTGTGCAGCAACCCTGCCGGACGGCAACCGGATAAAAGTGGATATTTCCGGGGATTACCAGGCTGACGGCAAAGCCCGGGTGAGGATCGATAACCGGCAGAACCTGACCGTCAGACTGCGTATTCCGTCCTGGAGTAAAAATATCTGCGCCGGAATCAACGGCGAAAAACGATCCTTTTCCGGCGATTATGCGGTGGTCGAACTCCCGGCCGGGGAAAATATTATTGACTTGACCTTTGACCTGAATATCCGTCTGGAAGCTTTCCCGTCTCCGGATCAGGAACTCCCCCTGTGGCACCGCCGCCGTTACTTCGAGGGAAAAAGTGAAGGCCTGCAGCTGCTTGACGGGAACTTCTCCCGCCTGTTCTGCGGTCCGCTGATCCTGGCCAGAAGCAAATTGATCGGCAGTACCGCCATCAGCACCCGCATTGCCGGCGAAAAGTGTACTGTCTCATTGGAGCGCAATGATTCGCCGGAAAATTTCGCCCTCTTTAC
The DNA here is from genome assembly GCA_017628235.1 of Lentisphaeria bacterium. Taxonomy (GTDB): domain Bacteria; phylum Verrucomicrobiota; class Lentisphaeria; order Victivallales; family Victivallaceae; genus UBA1784. The sequence continues at coordinate 7,610 of JAGBZM010000053.1, forward strand.
CGCCAGATTCACCATGCCGGACGGTTCGGCGAAAGAGGAAAAGGTGTGCGACTTCGCCTCCGCCGGAAATATCGACAGTGCTGACCCGGAATTGTTTTCCGTATTCTTTTAATAAAAAAATTCAACCAAAAAGGAGAAAAACATCATGACTTCCAACAACCAACTCTTCTTACAGCGGCATGCCGCTGTAAACCCCCGGGGGTTTACCCTGATCGAACTGCTTGTGGTTATCGCCATCATCGCCATTCTCGCTGCCATTCTGCTGCCTGCGCTCAATTCGGCCCGGGAGACCGCCAGAGAGACCACCTGCACCAACAACTTCAAACAAATCGGTCTGGCCCACGCCCAGTACAGTGATGCAATGGATGGTTATGTCCTGCGCGGAACGTATGACGGCGGCGGTGAAAACTACTGGTACTCAGTTCTTGCCGGTTCCAATGGTGAAGGGAAAAAAATTTCATCCGGTTATGGCTGCGAAGATAAGGACGGCACTTGGCCTACCGGTGGAACTTTCTTCTGTCCGAGTGAAGTTCCCAATGATGTAAAATGGCACTACGCCCAGAATCAAATAATCTGTCACGGTTATTATGCCGGAAGCAACAAAGATTATTTCATCCGCAAATTGACCAGCATCATCGGCCCGTCAGTAGCGATTTTTCTGGCAGAAAATGTCCGGTATAATGAATTTGCCCTGCAAAATACCAATCAGATAGCCTACCGCCACCGGGGCATCGACAACCGGCATGCCTCACAGGAGGCTGATTCGGCTTTAACTACCACCGGCAGAAGCAATATTCTCTACTTTGACGGTCATGTAGAACCCAAATCCGCAGCAGAATTGTACAATACTCCGATAACTAATGCCGTTGTACGTCCGGGAGGATCGACCGACAATTACCGTACGGCATTCTGGAGTGGCTGCAACTATCCGATGCACCAGTGATCCGCGGCGGAATGTTGTTTATGATGGATAAAAGGCATTATTTATGAATAAAATTCTGCTTCTGTTATGTGTGATATTTCTTGCCGGGACATTACCGGCAGAAAATGTCATCGCTGCCCGCCGGAACTTCCGGCAGGAAGCCGCTGAAAAATCTTACGATTATCAATTTCTGGTCCGGAAAACCGCCGATCCGGATAAGGAGATCGCCCGCTATGCCATTGTCCTGCTGGCCCAACACCACCCGGACAAAACGCTTCCGGTACTCCGGAAACTTGCCGCATCCGCCGCCGATCCGCTGATCGCTGAAGCGATCCTGACCGTACTTGCGGATTACCCGGAAAGTGAAGCCGCTGATATCCGCCGCCGGACTCTTGCGCAGTGTCCCGATCCCCGGTTTCAGATTTTCAACAAAGTCCGGCTGCCCCACCGGATGAATTTGAGTTTACGCAATGATCCGGCCTACGATCACGCAGTGACCGTGATCAAAAAAATCAAACTGCCGGAAAACAACTGGAGATTCACCACAGATCCGGATGATACGGGATTTTTGAAAAACTACTTCGCCGTCAACTTCAATGATACGGCGTGGCGCAAACTTTCCGTAACCAAAACCTGGGAGGAACAAGGCGTCACCAATTACGACGGTATCGCCTGGTACCGGGTGAAATTCAACATGCCGGGAAAGATGGATTGTGCCGGGGTGGATATCGCTTTCGGTGCGGTCGATGAGAGCGCATGGGTGTGGCTCAACGGCAAATATGTCGGTCAGCACGATATCGGCCCGGCCGGTTGGGACAGCTCGTTTTATCTGAATATTGCTTCCGAATTGAAATGGGGCAAAGAGAATATCCTGACGGTACGGGTAAAAGATACTGCCGCCGCCGGAGGCATCTGGAAGCCGGTCACGATCGAGGTACTGCAATGAAAAATCTTTCTTTTATATTTGTTTCCGGTCTGCTGTCCGTACTGCTCCATGCTGCGGAAGTGATTCCGCAGGGCCGGATGGTCTTTTATCGCGGCGAAAAAGATGCCGTTGTCACCGTAAAAGTTTCCGGAATTTCTTCCGGCAAACTGACTGTCACTTCTCCAACCGGCCAGGCAAAGAACTTCACCGTAAATTCAGACAAGGTCAAAATCCCGCTTGACACCAATCTGATCCCCGGTAAATATCAGCTGCGCTGGAATTCCGGCAGTGACTCCGGAAGCATCGACTTCACCATCGGTCCGGAATACTTCACCGGCTTCCCCATCTGCATCTGGGGTGACGGTTTTGTTTCCCATCGGCTCTATCAGAGTCACGGCTTCACCCATGCCATGCGTTACCGCAGCACCCGTTATCTGCTGCGGACGGAAAAAAAGTTCTACGAAACCGATACCAGAGAACTCGATGAAAGTCTGGCTGACGGATTCATTCACGGTGATACCTTTGATATCGGTTGCGCCCGCTGGGGTTTCGCCGCCGAACTCAAAGCCAAATACCCCCGGATCTCCCGCTATAACAGCAAACTTTCCGGCAATATCAATATCCTCGATCCCCAGGCCCGGCACGATCTGGAAAATGCCGCGTTCTACCTCTCTAAAAAACTCGGTTCCCATCCGGCATACGGGATCATGAATATAAATTCCGAAGTCCGTGACAGTACGATGCCGTCATTTTCCAAACACGACAAAAAGGCATGGAAAAAATATTCCGGCATGGATATCCCGGAACTGGTCAACAATAAATATGCCCCGTACTACACGGAAATTCCCGGATTTCCCGCCAGCCGGATCGTGCCGGATGATGATCCTTTGCTGAAATATTATGTCTGGTTCTGGAAACACGGTGACGGCTGGAACGAAATGAACAGCCGGATCTCTCAAATCTATCACCGCCGGATCAAACATCCATTCATCACCGTTTTCGACCCGGCGGTGCGCTGTCCGCCGATTTGGGGCAACGGCGGTAATGTCGATGTTTTACAGCATTGGACCTATGTCAATCCCGATCCGATACGGGTGATCGCCGCCATTGATGAAGTGCGGGCTATGGCAGCGGAGAAAAAACAGAAAGTTTACGGCATGGGACAGCTTTTCGTCTACCGCGAACATGTGGCTCCGGCCGCCGCTGAAAAGGAGTACCCGGCCGGGAGATTTGATGCGATAAAAAATGAAAGATATATCACCACGCCTCCGGATATGCTCCGGGAATTGATCTGGGCAATGATGTTCCGGCAGATTCACGGTATGATGTTTCACGGCACAGGTACCATGTTTCCCATGCCGCAAAAAGGCAAATACACTCTGGCATTGCCCGGTACGGAAAAACAACTGGCCGACACTTTGCTCAATCAGGTCAAGCCGCTGGCTCCGCTGGTTTCGACTTTGCCAGACCGTCCGGCCCGAATCGCGGTCTTCCAGAGTATTGCTTCGGCGATTTTCGCCGGTCGCGGCAGTCAGGGCAATGAGAGCTGGCCCTATGTGCTGCACCGGATTCTGCAGTACGGCGGTTTTGACCCGCATATGATCTACGAGGAACAGCTCCTGCGTGACGGTTGGGGAGAGATCAAAGTGCTGCTGCTGCCGCATTGCGATGTTTTGAGTGCTTCGGCACTGAAAAAACTGCAGGAATTTCAAAAAGCCGGCGGCATCATTATCGCTGACGAGTTTCTGATGCCCGCATTGATGCCGGATCTGCGGTTGAACAGCCGCACGCTGATGAATGGAATGAGCGACAAAGAGTTGACTGCCGCCGAAAAGAGTGTAAATCCGGGCAATATTGCTCCGAAAGAGTTGTCGCGCAAGGCGAACTTGCAGCGCACCGGACGGCAGCTGGCTCAAAAACTGCAGCAGTTTATTCAACCGCTGTGTTCTGCTGATGATCCGGATATCATCACCAGTTCACGTTCCGGCGGCAGCGGAGATTATATTTTTGCGGTCAACGACAAACGTACTTACGGTGACTATCTGGGCATCTACGGCCGGATTATGGAAAAAGGGCTGCCCAACAGCGGCAAAATCAGCATTTCCCGTCCGGCAGCGGTGGTTTACAACTGCCTGACCGGTGAAGAAACAGCAGCAGAATTTTCCAAAGAACAGACCGTCATTCCGGTCAGTTTCACCACCAATGACGGTAAAGCTCTGCTTTTGCTCAATGAAAAAATCGGCAAAGTCGAAATATCTGCTCCGGAAACAGCTTCGCCCGGAACCGTACTGGATTATCAGATCAGGATCACCGGAACTTCCGGCAAGGCTGTTTCATGTGTGCTTCCTTTCCGGATGACCGTGACCTACGCTGACGGCAGGGTCGCCGATATTCCGGAATACGCCGTTACAGCTCAGGATGGAAGATATCAAAGCAGAATAAGTCTGCCGGGAAATACCCCCGCCGGAGAGTTGATTATTTCAGTTACGACTCTGCCGGGAAAAATATCCGGGACCGCAAAAATCACCATAAAATAACGGAGAATTAAAATTATGTTAAAAAAATCTCTTCACACTGCATTCGCTGCCGCGACCATTTTTACGCTCAACAGTGCCGAACCGTCGGCATTTGAAATCCGCAATTATGAGGAAAAAATCGAAGAAAAACTGATCCGGGAAGTCAAGTTTGAACCGGCTGACAAAAAACTTTTCCGGGCCTACGGCGGTGCGGCCGCCGCCGGGATCGGAGTGGATAATTCCTGCGCGCTGAAATTGGAACGCACCGATGACAAACAGACCGTCTATGCCACCATCGGTTTGCCGCAGATCGTTCCCGGGGCGGATTATGTAGTCGAAGTTGCAGTCAAAGGCGAAAATATCACCAAGAGTTCTGCCAAACGGCAGTTTCACTGCCTTGCCACAGAAAGCCGCCTGACCGCCACCGGCCAAATGGCCAATTGGCGCGATGGCACCACCAGGTGTTACAGCGATATTCCCGGCAAAGAATTCACCACGTTGAAAATGGATTTCAAAGGCAAAAAAGGGCTGCAGCCGTTTGTGGTGCTGAATATTCCCTCCGGTTATCTGGGAACAGTCTGCTTCGATAATCTGAAAGTTTATCAGAAAGGCATGCCGTCAACTTTGACTTTGACTGCGCCGAGCCTGCAGATGTTCCGCAGCGACAACGGCAAATTTGAAGTTTCCGCCACTGCGGTCAAAGCATCTGACCCGCTGCTGCTGGCGATTCTGCACCGGGACAAAAAGATCATGCGTTCCGTGATCGTCCGGCCGGATCTGGACAATGTCTTCCGGGGAGATTTCGGCAAAGATCTGGAAGCTGGTGAAGCCGGATTGATGCTGATTTTCGCCGATGCTGCCGCCAAAGTCAAACTGGCCGTTATGGAAACGGATTGCACGATAGAATCAATGGAGGAATAATTCCAATGTTTCGCACATTGCTGCTTTCCGCGTTGTTTTTACTGCCGTTAACGGCATTTCCGGCGATGGATGCCGCCCCCATTGCTCCGGTGGTCAAAAATGGAGATAAAATCACTTTCCGCACTCCGGTCATGATGCTTGACAAAAAACATCTGATAAACGGCGGCGGACGACAGAATAATCAGGTGGACAAAAAACTGTATGCGGCTGTCCAACTGGGACACGACGGACAGAATCTGCTTTTCCGGATCCATGTCAACGATTCTCATGTCGAAAACAGCCAGCCGGCTTCCGCCATCTGGATGCAGGACGGCGTGGAAATATTTATCGCCGCCCCGGAAGGGAAAACCTTTGCCTGCGGCAAAAATGTCCACTTCATGATCAGTGCGCCGGATAAAAACAACCGGGTCAAATTCAATACTTTGAGCAGCGGCAAACTCTCTATCCTGCCGGAATATTCCGGCAGGAACGTCAAAGACGGTTATGAGATCGATTTGAAAGTACCTTTTGAGCTTCTGGCCCCCTATGATATCCGGCAGGATAAAAACATATCCGTCAAAGTCTTTGTCGATGACTGGGACCCGTCAGATGGTGATCCGCAAATCCACTTTCAGCCCCGGGTACTGGCGATCCCGGTAGGAAACTTGCGCGAAGGGAACTACACCGGATTTTTTCTGGCCGGGGCGGAGGATGTTGAAAAACCTTACGCCGTGAACGCCTGGTGGATGCCGGAATACTCGCCGGTCACCGACAATGGACGGATCGTTCTGCCGCTGGATTGTCCGCTGGAATATGATTCCATCCGCGCCAAACTGACCGACAAACAGGGCAATATCATCCGGGAAAAGGAGTTCGCTTCCGGGACCGGACTTCTGGAGTTGACCGGTATCGGCAGTACAATGGAGCTTTTTTTGAAACTGGAACTGTATGCCAAAGGCAGATGCACCGGATACATCTCTCTGCCGTATATCAATCTGCAAAAGGTCATGGAACTTCTTTCCCGACTGGATCTGCACCGGGAAGCACTGCATTCACCGGTACGGGCCGCCGCGTATCTGAATGTGATCGCTACTGTTGAATCGCTCAAATTTGCCGCAGTACGTGAACGGCCGGAAACTCCGGAAATCATCCGGGAATTGGAGTGCAAACTGGCTCTGCTGGCCGGTTCACCGCTGCCGGATAATATCCCGGACAAACAGCAGATGCTCAATCTGACCGCCGGATTTCAGGCCCAGTGTGCAGTTGAATTTGACCACCGTGAGCGTCCATTCGGAGCAGAAAGGGTATTTGTCAGTATTCCCTGGGGCAACATTCCACTGGTTCAGGCGGAAGTACTCTTTTTCCCCACCGCTGCCATTGCGGAAAATTACCTGAAGTGGCGCATGGCCTTCACCGTCCGGCAGCCCTCTCCGGCAGTTTCCGGTGCGGATGAAGTTGCCGCCGGGCGGGGACATCTCTGGTTTTCCTGCCGCAATCACGACCGGGATTTCACCCGGACCGTCGCACTCTCCTCTCCGCGTTATCCGGACCGGATGCTGCATCTGGAATTTACCGAAGCTGAAAAACTTGCCCCGTCTGAAGTTATACGCTGCGCAGATTCACCGCTGGCAACCGTCCCCGTAACTCCCGTTCCCGGACGTCAGGAAAAACTGACTGCTTACAGCGGCACCAGGCCCAACCACCGGGACGTAACAAGTTATATATCCACCTACGGTGTGGAAACCGGAATTTTAATGGCCCGCCGGGGCAATATCGTTTACGAAACAGCATATAATAACCCGGAACTTGACCGGCGATTCATACAGCTGCTGCTGGATAATCGCCCGCTGACCGGAGCAGATGCTGCAAAATTCCGGGATCTGCGAGCCGCTGAATTGGAGAAAAAATACGGACGCCATGAGAGAAATATTCCGTTCCTTAGCGGTGACATGCACACGCACACCATCTATTCCGACGGTTCGGCCACTCCGGCAGGAATGCTGGCAGAATCTCTCTATGCCGGATTGGATTTTCTGCTTTTCTCCGACCACAACCGGATGGATGTAAAATATTTCATGGATGAGATCGCCCGCAAAAGCAACTGCCGCTTCAATTATGCCTGCGGCATCGAAGCCACATTTCACAATCTCTTTCACCTGAATATCTATCCTTTGGACAAAAATATCGATCTCAACGGCCACTACTGGGATATTTTCCGGCAGGCCGCAGCGCAGGGCGCGATGATACAGCTGAATCATCCATTCTCCACCGCCAATGCTTTCCGCGAATTGTGGTACAACCGGATCGATGACAGTCAGATCAATGCCGTTGAGCGCAATATTTCCCGGCTGGATATCTGGCGCAAACAGGGTATAAATATGCTGGTCACCGGCGGCAGTGACACTCATACCGGCTGTTTCAGCCATCAGGAAGTAACCATTCTCGGATGTGAAACATTTTCCGGCGCGGCCCTGCTCCGGGCATTCAGGGAGCGTAAAGTGGCAATGGTCGCCCCCCGGCTCGGAGAGTATCTGGCCGGTGACCCGGATTTTACCGCCGGGATCGGCAGCATCCTGCTCAAACCGGACAATCCGGAAAAATTCGGCAGAAGATTGGCCGGAATGCTTGAAAACTTCAATGCCGCAGAGTACATCCGCCACTCATCGCCGGTTTCGCCGCTGCCGGCTTACACTTCAGTCGTCGATAAGAAATACAATACCCCCTACCGGATCAAAAAAATAAGTGAACCATGAAAAAAGATTTTTATCCTCCATTGATCGGAGCATCCATCCCCTGCGGAGCAGAAGCTGTTGACAACTTCATCAAACTGAAACTCGGCAATGTAGTCCTTTTGAAACTTCCCGCCCAAAGAGATGAAGCTCTGGCGGTCGTTGACCGCTGCTGCCGCAACGGTATATATTTTACTTTAAGCGAAGTCAATGACCGGGGATTCTGGCGGCGCAGAGAAGATGCTCCGTCCAAAGAACTGCTCGACGAGATCATCGCCCGGGCAGGCAAGTGGTGTCTGGGCCGTTACACCATCTGTGAATCCGGCGGCATCCTCTACTGGCCGCGCGGCTATACGCTCGGCGGCGAATCCCCTTTCCCCGCCATGCCGCCGGCAGATAAACTCTCCGATGCCTGCGGTCACTTTGTAAATTATCTTAAAAAGTACGTACAATTTGAACGTGATGAAATCGGTGACGGAGCTTTGATCGGTGGAGATTCAGCACTGGTATTTGATTATCACATCGCCGCAGGAGTGGACAGTTTGTGTCTGGAAATGCTTCCGGGCAATTCCATGCTGATGCTCGCGGCCGTCCGGGGAACAGCCAGAGCTTTTGACCGGCTCTGGGGCGTACATATCGCAATGGGATGGTATGGCGGAGCCAAACTTGATGAATTGTGGCTGAAACGGTGGAAACTTGCCATCTGTACGGCCTATATGTCCGGAACCGATTACCTCTACCCGGAAACCGGACACTATGTTTACGCCCTTCCGGGCGCAAAGCCCTATGCGTTTGACACTCCGGAAATGCGCCGGGTACGGCACGAATTACGGAAACTTTACCGTTTGAGCATGATCCACCGGCGCCCCACTGACGGACCGGAAGTGAAAATTGCCCTGCTTCACGGCAGACATGACGGTTCTCCCGGTTTGTGGAATCCCCGCGCCTGGGGACAGTACGGCGACTGCTGGGAAAATACCGGCGAAGAGAACTCCTGGGAGCTGGCAGATGAATTTTTCCGCCGTACTGATCCATTCTGCCGCACTGATACCGGCAATATTTCTGTCAGCGGCAATCCGCCCTGCGGTAATTATGATATCGTACCGGCGGATATAGCTCCGGAACTTCTGCAAAAATATCCGGTACTGATCCTGCTCGGCCCGAACCGGATGGATGACCGGCTCTATGACAAACTCTGCAATTATGTCAGAAACGGCGGGCATCTGCTCATCTCTCTGGCTCACTGCAATGTTACCGATGAGCGTGACGGAGAACCAGAATTGTACCGTAACGGAGATCTGCGGGAATTGTGCGGTTTCAAAGTTTCCGCGATCCTGCCGGCGGATGTAATCGGCGGCAAATTCTGTTCAAACAGTCAATTTCCGGAATATGAATATCCTTTCAGCAGCATCGGGATCGATCCATTTTGGATCGGCAGAAAAATCCCGGTCAAAATCAGTGATCCCGCCCCGGGAATGCAAATTTGTGCCGGCCTGTCGGAGACTTACGATGATACAATGGAAAAACTCCACGCTCTGCCGCTGCTGACCGAATATGCTTCCGGCAAAGGACGGGTGCTGACGGTGACTTCTCTCACACCGCCGGGGGCAGAAGGCATGCGGGAATTCTACACCATGCTCATGCGCCGGATCGCCGCCGGAGAGAGAGGGAAAACCGATCTTCTGGCTCCGGCTCCGGTACGTTACGCGGTTTACCGCCGGGAACGTATGCAGATATTCTATATATTGAATACCGAATTTGAATCCAGTCAGGGGGTATCGCTCATGGTCAATGATCAGCGCGGCGGAGAATTCATCATCCCGCCGGTCGGCTTTGCCGTAATGCATCTGCTCGACGAAACTCTGGCCATCCTGCCGGATCTGCCGGAAACCGGAATTGAACCGGGAACCGGAAACAGCATCCTGCTCCGGAGTATCGGAAAGCAGCGTGTCCGGTTGGAAAATTTCGGCACTTCTCAGGTATCATATCAGCTCAACGGCAATACCGTAACACTCGCACCGCACGAAACGGTCTGTATTGAGATATCCTGTTCTTTGCCCGATGAAATTGCCGGCTTCGGTGATCCGGATTTTCTGACCGAACCGGAAATGGGAGATATCCTCACCCGGATGCCTTATTGAAATAACTTTATGGAATACAATATGAAAACATCTCAATTCCTTTCCGATTTGCAAATAACCAGAAACAACGGACAGCTTTTCCTCCGCTGGCAGGAACATGATCTGCCGGAAGATGCCCGCCTGAGTATCCGGCGCAGCATTCAACCGCTGAATGCCGGGAATATCGGCAATGCCGTAATATTGGCCGACATGCTCAATCCCGGCAGTGCTGCTGACTGGTGGCTCGATCCGGAATCTTTCGTTACGGAACGGGATGATTCGGTCAGAGCCGAAGAAATATTCGCCGGAAATGTCGCAGATACCGGCACCAGAAAAAATCATCCGCTTAAAAGCTTTTTTCCAGATGATGATGTCACGGGAAACCCCGCCTGCAGCGGATTGCATGTCCATACTCCGGAAGAAAGCGGAGAATTCTTTTTCGCCGTCTGTCTGCATCGCGGTACTTCCGGAGAAGTATACTCGTTTCTCGCTTCAGAACACGCTTTGCACGTTGAACCCGGCCGGATCAATATCTTCCGGATCTCCGGCGATATCTCCACCGGAGAGACAGCCGGACTGCCGGTGATAGTCGATCTGCACGGCCGGGAAGGCGGGATCGGAGTCGATGCCCGGGGCAATGCCCTCGGTACTCATCTGATCTTTTCCGATAATACTGTTGCCTGGCGCGAAGGAATACCATTCAAATTTTCCATCACGGTCACCGATACCCTGGATGAACGCAAAAGTCCGGAAAAATTCATCCGGCTGTCGATCTATGACCGGGTATGGACCGGACGGCGGCTGACTCCGGAGGAGTCCGGCGATGTCAGAGATTACGTTCCGGCGATCAACACCTTTTTTCTGGGCTATCATACCAACATTGCCCGGAGTAATTCCGCCCCCTGGATTTGGGATAACTATACGGAAAAACTGGTGCTGAAGATCATCGATCTGGTCATTGAAAATCTACAGGCCGATCCGGAAAGGATCTATCTGGCCGGAGGTTCAATGGGCGGCACCGGAGCTGTGCAGCTGGCCCTCCATTATCCGGAAAAATTCGCCGCTGCCGTCGCCTGGGTGCCGGTATACAGCTACACCTGGGAAAAAACTCCCGGCTTCCCGGAACTCTCTCCATCCATTGAACGTATGCGGTGCAGTATCGGACAATTCTCCCCGGCTGATAAAGTGATTTCTCCGGACGGCAAAAATCTGCTGGAATACGGTGACGGCGCACTCCGGATCTCGCACCGGGAGATCGATTTTCCCCCGTTGTTTGCCACCAACGGCAGATGCGATCTCTCCATTCCCTGGGTGAATAATCCGCCGTTTTTCCGCGCCGCCAATGAAAGTTGTCAGGCATTCCGGGTGATCTGGAACAACGGCGGTCATGCCATGACAAGAGAAGTACCGGAAGTCGTAACTCTGGCTGAATTGCTGAAATACCGCCGCAATGAACCATTTGCCGCATTCAGTAACAGTTCTGACAACCGGCAGTACGGCAATGGCGATCCGGCTGACGGTAATCTTTACGGCTGGATCAACCGGGGACTGACGGCCGGATGCATCCGGGAGGATGCTGCCTGTATCGAAGTGGAGATCACCGCCGGACACGAAGATATGCTCTTTCCGGTAAAATGCGATGTGACCATCCGCCGCCGCCGGCACTTCAAATTCGCCCCGGGAACCCCTCTCGCCGCACACGCCGGACAGGAACAGTACTCCGCCCGGATCGACGATGACGGAGTACTGACCGTAAAAGGGGTATGTTTCCCCCGCCCCGGCACCATCCGGCTGATCTGCCGTCCTGATGCCGGTTGACCGCGTTTATTTTTCCATTACGGATACTTTTTCCGCGATAGCCTCATCCAGCAGCCCCAATTCATAGAGCAGATCCAGAATGGTATAACGGTTGCGGATCAACTGCGCGGTTTTGATCCCGTGACGGAATTGTTCGACATCCAGACCGATCTCTGCCGGAGTGACCGGACAACCGGCATCCTGCAGGATTTTCCGCAGTTCCGGATAAGGGATCAATCTTTCCCGGATGCCGGACTGCAGTTTTTCCCAGATATCTCCGATCAATTTGCGGCGTCGGCTGAGTTTTTCCCCGCTTAAAAACTTATTCAGGGCGGTAGTTTTCGGTGCGTCGCCGTAACAACCGGCTTTCAACAATTCATCGATCTCTGCCGTTCTCTCCTCCACACTCAAACCGTCCTTCATCCGGTCCAGCAGTTCGGCAAAAGAGTGTTCCAAGACAAATTCCATCAGCAGAGTACTGGCCAGCATACCCACACCGACTTTGAAACCGTGTGACACATCTTCGCCATCTTTGGTCAATCCCTCCATCTCCCAGATATGACTGAAAAGGTGTTCGGCCCCGGAAGCCGGACGGCTCTCTCTGTACATCTGCATACTGTAACCGGTAGCCGCCAAACCATCAAAAATAGCCAGCATATCATTTCTGTCCGCCACCCATTTACGGATATTCCCCTGAATCAGATCCCATACATCCTGCCGGATCGGTTCTTCTCCGACGGCATCCGCGATCACCCAGTCCGCCCCGGCCGGAACTTTAGTCAGCAGATCGGCAAATCCGGAAGCCAGCATCTCCGGCGGCGCAGTGGCCAGAATATCCGTATCCGCACACAATGCCTGCGGAGCCGGACACTTGACGGTTTTTTTCGTTCCCTCCACCACCAGTGCCGCCCCGGCGGCAGTGTAACCGTCCACCGAACAGGCAGTCGGCACACAGCAATAACGCATACCGGCCAGAGAAGCTCCGCACTTGGTCAGATCATTGATCACCCCCGAACCGATGGCCACCGGCACACATCCGGCGGGAAATTTCTCCGCCAGCATCCGGCAGTACCGGTAGTCCGGATGCAGTTTCGGTGTTCCCGGGAAAATGTATTTCCCCGCCACCGGCAGCCCGGCAGCAAGCAGAAATTTCTCCGCCGCTGTCCCGGCAGCATGCCAGGTATTCTCATCAGCCACCAGGAAAACCGGTTTGTCCGGGAAAACCCGTTCCAGAACCTCCGGCAGATATTTCAATGCGCCCGACCCCATGCAGAACAATTCAGTTTCCAATCCGGCCGGCACCGGTATGATCGGCATACTCATGATTTTTCATCTCCAATTGATCAGATGTTTGATAATTATTGTCTTATTTTTGCCAAAATATAACCTCCCGGCTTCCCGTCGCACCATGCCGCTGCAAGGCGGCTTGCAGACGATCTTCCGGCAGATCACAGATTATGTGATATTTTTTAATATATATTGCGGAAAAAAATAATTCAAGCTTGTATTCAGGTGAAAAACAGATTATATTATTAAAATGTTAAGGAGATTGTTTAGCATGGATACTTTTCGCGGATTTTCAGCAGTAAAAGCCGTTTTTCTCGATATGGACGGCACCATATATCATGGCAGTACCCTCTTTCCGACCACCCTGCCTTTCATCCGTTTTCTGGAACGGCACGGAATAAACTATGCCTATTGTTCCAATAACACCTCTTACAGCAAAGATGAGTATGTCGCCCGTCTGGAGAAATTCGGGATTCCGGCCGTCCGGGAAAACTTCTATACCGCCACCGATTTTCTGGTGGACACGTTGAAATCCGAGCATCCGGAGTGGAAACGGCTTTTTCTGTTGGGGATGCCGGCGATGGCCGATGAATTGCGCGGACACGGTTATGAGATCGTCGATGATGAACCGGAAGCTGTGATCGTTTCATTTGACAAGCAGCTCTGTTATGAAAGACTTTGCCGGGCAGCCTACTTTGTCCGGGAAAAAGTTCCCGGTTTTTCCACCCATCCGGATCTTTTCTGCCCCAGCGACCAGCCGACCTGTCTGGTCGATTGCGGAGCGATTTCCCGCTGTGTGGAACTGGCCAGCGGCGCAGAACTGCGTCAATTGGGTAAACCGGATGCCGGATTCATCCGCTGTGCCGCCGCCAGATACGGCTTATCCGCCGCCGAAACCATGATGATCGGCGACCGTCTGGCCACCGATATCGCCGCCGGGCTAAATGCCGGAAGCATGACCTGCCGAATCACCGGGCCGGGAGCAGATTTGAGCAGTTACGCTCCGGTCACGCCGGATTGGACATGCAATGATCTGGGGGAATTACAAAAACTCTGGGAGAAAACAATCGATGCTTGAGTTTATTTCGGAATTGGCCCTGCGCGCAGGGGAAGAATCATTACGTTACTTCGGCAATCTTGATCCTGACGATATTTCCGGGAAAGCGACCAGCAAAGATCTGGTTTCGATCGCGGATAAAGCAGTCGAAAATCTGATCATTTCCGAAATTTCCAAACGTTATCCGGATCATGACATTTTTGGAGAAGAAACCGGACATGCCGGTAAAAAATCAGAGTACTGCTGGGTAATCGATCCGATCGACGGCACCCAGTCTTTCGTCAAGGTCCACCCCTATTATGCCATATCCATTGCCCTTTACCGGGATGGTCTGCCGCTGGCCGGTGCGGTCAATGCTCCGGCTATGAACCGGCTCTTTACCGCCGAAAAAGGCCAAGGGGCATTTATGAACGACAGCCCTATCCGAGTTTCCGGATGCCGGACTCTGGCTGAAGCCGCCTGCGCCACCGGCTTTTCTCTTTTGCGCCAGAATAAAGTGGAAACTCCGCTGGCAAGATTCAACCGCATTCTGCCGCATTTGCGCGACATCAAACGGTGCGGTTCAGCGGCACTGGATCTGGCCCTGACCGCAGCCGGAGTCTATGACGGTTACTGGGAAGAGGGTTTGCAGCTTTACGATGTAGCCGCCGGAGCGATCATTGTTCAGGAGGCCGGAGGTATCGTCACCGACTATAACGGCGGGAATGATTACCCGGCCGGAGGTATCGTCGCCGGACCGGCGGCAATAGTCGAAAAGCTCCGGGAATTTTTCGACTGACCGGATATTTTTTCTAAAAATCAGCAAAACTCCTTGAAATGCAATAAAAAAGGTGCTATATTAAAGATTTGTACGGTTTATTCCGGCACGGTGCCGGGGTAAATGTGAAGTTTTAACAGAGTAAACAATTTAACAAGAAACCTCAAACCAAATGGAAGAAAACAAATTCGCGGAGAGCTTTCTTGACTTCAGCGGCATGCCCGAGAGCATGGAAGAGCTGCTGAAAGGCAAGGAAGAGGTCGGTACCATCAGCAAAGGCAAAATCGTTGCCGGAAAAATCGTTGCCAAGACCGCAGACGGCGCACGGGTCGATATCGGTTACAAAGCCGAAGGATTCATTCCCGCAGCCGAATTCACCAATTTTGACGAGATCAATGTCGGCGACGATATCGATGTATTCCTCGAAGAGATCGAAAACCGCCAGAATATGGCCACTTTGAGCCTGGAAAAAGCCAATTCCATCAAAGCCTGGGAACGCATCACCACCGAATACGGCGAAGGTCATATCGTCAAAGGTATCATGCGTCACCGTGTCAAAGGCGGTATCATGGTCGATGTTGAAGGCTTCCCGGCTTTCCTGCCCGGCAGCCAGCTGGATGTCAGCCCCGTCCGCAATATGGATGACTACCTCAACAAAGAGTATGAAGTCAAAATCATCAAAATCAATGTTGAGCGTCACAATATCGTCGTTTCCCGCAGAGAGCTGCTGGAGGAATCCCTCCGCGAACAGAGAGCCAATCTCATGGGCGATATGCAGGTTGATTCTGTGGTCAAAGGTATCGTCAAAAACATCACTGATTTCGGTGCCTTCATCGATCTCGGCGGCATTGACGGTCTGCTCCACATCACCGACATTTCCTGGGGCCGGATCAACCATCCCAGCGAAGTTCTCACTGTCGGTCAGGAAATTGAAGTTATCGTCATCGGTATTGACAAAGATAAAGAGCGTGTTTCGCTCGGTCTCAAACAGAAAACCCGTAATCCCTGGGATGATGTGGTTGCCAAATATCCCAAAGGCAGTCTGGTTTCCGGCAAGGTGGTCAATCTGATGCCGTACGGAGCCTTTGTTGAAATCGAAACCGGCATTGAGGGTCTGATCCATGTATCCGAAATGTCCTGGACCAAACGCATCAACAAAGCCAGTGACGTGCTGACCAAAGATGAAGTTGTCGAAGCTGTTGTGCTTGATATCGACCGCGACAGCCGCAAAATTTCCCTTGGTCTCCGTCAGAAAGAGCGTAATCCCTGGGAAGTTCTTGCTGAAAAATATCCGGTGGGCAAACACATTGTCGGTAAGGTCCGCAACATGACCAACTACGGTGCCTTTGTCGAAATCGAAAATGACATTGATGGTATGATCCATGTGTCTGACATGTCCTGGACCCGCAAGATCAACAAGCCCAGCGAAGTTCTCACTCCGGGTCAGGAAATCGAAGTTGTCATTCTCGAAATCAATCCGGAACAGCAGCGCATCTCCCTCGGTCTCAAGCAGGCTGAGAATGATCCCTGGAGCAATATCAACGATCTTTATAAAGTCGGTGATATCGTCAAAGGCAATGTCACCAAGATCACCACATTCGGTGCTTTTGTTGAATTGAGCAACAAGATCGACGGCTTGATCCACATCTCCCAGCTGAGCAATGAGCGTGTTGACAAAGTCAAAGACGTTCTCAAAGTCGGTGATGATGTTGAAGCTCGCGTGATCAAAGTTGACACTGATGAACGTCGTATCGGTCTCTCCATCAAAGCAGTTGACGGTGACTTCTCTGAAGCCGACCTCAAAGCTGCTGAAGAAGAGTACACTGCCGCGCTGAAACCCGGCGAAGCGATGGTCAATGTCGGTGAAGTCTTTGAATCCGGTGCAATGGATGCCCTCAAACTTGACTGATGGTTCCATCTTGCAGTAACGGTTAAAAACCGTTGCCTATGACATTCTGAAAACTGCTGCAAACCTGTAAAGGTGTGCGGCAGTTTTTTTGTTGACGCGAATCCCGATCAAGGCACGACAACGAAAGTGCCGCAACTGTTCGTTTTTCTTTGGCTTACTTTTCTTTTTTCGTAAAAAGAAAAGTAAGGGGGGGAGAGTGGAAATATTTTTTGAAACATTTGGTAAAGTAGTTGGAGTCATGGAAGCCGCAGGCGAAGGCGGTTTGAGCCACGCTCATATTTCCTTCAGAAATGAGGAGGCGGGCGGCATTCATCCGCAATTTCAGCAGGTATTGGAGTGGGGTCTGGTGTACGACGGCCTGGAATGTGCGCAGGAGGGTATTGACAGACATGCCGCAAAATTTTGCCATCCGGCTCAATGGCCAATCTTCCTGATACGATGATTCGAGGGCGGTAAACAGGGCGGCCAGCCGGGTAATCGGGGCTGGTTTGCGGCAATTATCCAGGGTTCTGGCCAGGAAGATGGATAATTCCAGCAAAGCGGCGATGGCAGAAGCCTCATATCCGGAGGAGCGTCCGGTCAATTCGCGGTGCAGGAGAGAGGTCAGGCGGTGAACGTGGAGCAATTCCGGGACAGCCAGATGCAGGGTATTACGGAAAGTACGGCTGGACCGCAGTTCCGGTTCGAAACGGAATATGACATGATACCCGGGGATACGGTTGAGATAATCATGCATATGATAAAAGAGTCGGTCATCGAACATAATATTGATAATATCCAGATGGGTATGATCTTCAAAAAAGTGAGTAGTTCGTCCCATGATGACGAATACATCACCGGCGGAGACCGGGTAACTGGTACCGTTGATATTCTGAATTCCGTGACCACCGGTGATGATAACGAGTTCAGAAAAGTTGTGCCAGTGCGGTATGGCGGTATAATCGTGGGGATGAGTAACAGTATTACCCTGCACTTTTTTCAGTGCAAGTGGCAGAATTGAGCGATCAAAATAGTAATCGCCGGGGATTTTTACAGCTTGCTTTTTCATAATGGTGATAATTTACCCTTTTTTGATGATATTGTCAAGGAAAATATAAAAAAAAACGGTATATTATTCTGAAGATTAACAAAATAGCGTATAAAAATCCGAGGAGAATGACAATGAAAGAATTTACCCATCCTACTGTAAGTGCCCGTTCCATGCCC
>JAGBZM010000054.1 GCA_017628235.1 Lentisphaeria bacterium
GGGACATCCGTCCGGAGCATCAATCGGAGAAACCACCTCTGCGGCAACCGGGAGCGCTGCCGATTCTTTCTTTTCCGTCAGCACCGGAACCGCATCCAGCAGCATTCTGGTATAGGGGTGAAGCGGAGAAGCCGACAACTGTTCAGCAGGAGCCTCCTCCACGATGTGTCCGAGATACATCACCAATATCCGGTCGGAAACATGTTCGACCACCGCCAGATCATGAGCGATGAATAAAAATGCGGTATTTTTTCGTTTCTGAATATCTTCGATCAAGTTGACGATCGAAGCCTGCACACTGACATCCAACGCAGAAACCGGTTCATCAGCCACGACCAGATCCGGTTCCACCGCCAGTGCGCGGGCAATACCGATACGCTGGCGCTGACCGCCGGAAAATTGATGCGGATAACGGTCTAACGCCTCCGGCGGCAGACCGACCAGATCGAGCAATTCCTGCGCTTTGGCACGCCGTTCTGCCGGAGAAAGGTCAAAATGCAGAGCGATCACCTCATCCAGCGCGGCAAAAACCGTCATACGGGGATTGAGCGAACCGTAGGGATCCTGAAATATCATTTGGAACTTGCGCCGCATCTGACGGAGTTTCCGTCCTTTCAGTGATGCCAGATCGGTTCCGTCCAGCACAACGCTGCCCTTAGTGGGAGATTCCAGTTTCACCAATGCCCGGCCGAGGGTGCTTTTGCCGCACCCGGATTCGCCGACCAAACCGACGATCTCGCCTTTTTCGATGGAAAAACTCACCCCGTCCACTGCTTTAAGCAGACGTTTTTTGTGAAACAACGGAGTTTTTACCGGATAATAAACCGCCAGATCGCTGACTTCAAGCAGAGCCATTTCACTCTCCGTAGCGGGCAGTGATGACGGAAATATTGTCTCTGCCGCCGAAAATCAGTGCTTCACGCACCAGACGGGAGGTAAGTTCCCGGACCGACAATCCCGGTTCGGCAAGGATCGCAGCGATGTTGTCATCCGGAACCCGTCCGCACAAACCGTCGGAACAGAGCAGATAAACCGCCCCGGTAATCGGAGTGATCTTGTAAATGTCGATCGTTGCCCGGTGCCGGGTCCCGAGGGAATGGAGCAGCACCCGGGAACGCAAAGTGCGTTTATCCTGATTATATTTTTCAGACAACTTGTCCAAAAGTTCTTCATCCGGCCGATGGTCGACCGTGACCTGACGGAAAGGTTCTTCGCGTCCGGCAAAATATTCATACAGCCGGCTGTCTCCGACATTGGCAACCGTGATCAAATCGGCTTCAAAAAAAGCACTGACAGCGGTTGATCCCATGGGACGGGGGCGGATCTCCCGGTAATTACGCTCAAAAAGTTTTTCGTTGACAGCGGCAATAGTCGTACGCAAAAAATTTTCCGGATCAGAAAATTTTTCCTCAGAATACTGCATCGCGGCATCAAGCAAATCCCGGCAGCAGATCGAACTGGCGATTTTGCCGTCTGAATGACTGCCGATACCGTCAGCCACACATGCCAGAGCAGAATACTCATCGGGACGGCAGACCAGAAAACTGTCTTCATTGCGGCTGCGATGCAAACCGATATTGGTTTCGCCCGCGATTTTGATGTCCAGAATTTGTTTTTTCATAAAATCATCGAAAATACTATTGAAAAATATTATTTTATTTAGTATAGTATGCAAAAGGATCAATTTCAAGCAAATTATGCAGTTCGGAGCAAAATATTTATGAAAAATCTCCATTTTATCGGGATCGGCGGTATCGGCATGAGTTCTCTTGCCGCCGCCGCCTGCGATATGGGAATAACTGTTTCCGGCAGTGACCGGGGTGCTGACCGCCCGGAAAACCGCCA
>JAGBZM010000055.1 GCA_017628235.1 Lentisphaeria bacterium
CATTTTTTGTGCCAATAAAAAATAACCAAATCCCCCTTCCGGGTGGTTCGACAACGCAAGGTGAGCATGAGCGTAAGCGAGGGCAGCCCAAGTGACGGCTTGTCCGCCGGAGCTTTTGCGAAGGTGGAAGCCCATAATATCTGTGCTGAACGTACCATATCACTCCATATGTTGATTTCACAAAATTTGGGACATTACCAAAAAATCAAAAACCACCGGCTGCAGCGGGTGGTTTTTGATTTTTGTAACGGATATTCTGTTATTTGGAAAAATGTAAAATCCGGTCGATTATCCAATTACGCTGTTTGGCGCAGGAAAGTCTCTTATCTGCCAGCACCCGGTCAAGAGCCTGATATTCAGCGGCTTGCTTTTTCTTCGGCAGCCGGGCGATTTTTTCCCGCAAAGTTTCTGCGAAACGCCAGTCGTTGGCACCGGCGCGGACACCTTCAAAAGCCACCGTCGGCAGATAGTTGCCCTCTTTGTCTTTGTAGCAGTATTTGGTACGGTGATAACCGTTGGCAAAGTCATCGACTTCCAAATCCGGATCAAAGGTATGCGGCAGGTAAAAAACCCATATCATAAAGCCATCCATTTTCAGATCTGCCGGCAGAAATCCGCAACTGCGGCGGGTCCGGTTGAAATCATCCCACCAGGTTGGCCACTCCATTCCCCAGTAAGGCTGTCCCCACGCGTGGACAGTTTTCCGGAAATTGATCGCCTCATTGCGGGAAATGCGGCTGGATTCGACACAGCCGACATTGATTTCCGGGCGGAGCATATCGATGATGGGCAATTTGTAGGCGGTACAGAAAATTTCCGTTTCCGGAGAAATCTCTTTGGAAAATTGGAACTCCATTTTTGCGTACCATGCCCGGTAATCCCATTTTTTCCGGGTTTCAGCGGTCTGATCGACCTGAAATCCGGGTTCATCCATCAGATGCAGATAGTAATCCGGATAGTTGGCTTCTTTGGCATGATTGATGACCTGTTTCAGAATTTTCTGATACATCGCTTTGGATTTGGCCGGATATTGTCCCTGCGGAACGATATAGTGCCGTTCATCGTAAGGATAGATGGAACGGAAACCTTTGGTTTCCCCCGCCAGTTCCAGCGCTCTGCTCGCCAATCCGTCATGGAATGGGTTGTACACCATTTTATGGGTCATGCCGGATTGACGGTAACAATCGATAAGTTTGTCGCTCATGGAAAAGTCAACGACCGGTTCGCCGTCCTTGAGAGAAGCACGGACATAGGCATCACCGAGGTAAACGGTATTGGCACCGTAGGCCCGCATCCATTTGAATGCTTCAAGATCAGCCTTGTGATAGTAACAGAACATATACGGCTTACCGGCAGTCAGCTTGAATGGCAGCACTTCGAAGGTCAGCGGGATATCCAGTTTTTCCCCGTCGGCTTCAATGGTGACACAGCCTTTGTATATGCCGGGAATGGTATTTTCCGGAAGTTTGGAGATCAGGTTGTAAAGTCGCGGACACTCCGGCGTGATGGAAACGCTTTTCAGCGGAACCTGAACTTTGGGGATCACCCGGTAATATTCGCCCCAGTAGATATTCATCAGTTCTGCGATCTTCGGTTCGAAAACAGAAGCGGGCAGAACTTTGCCATCGGCACTTTTCAATTCACCGATGGAGACGGAGACTTTTTCCAACGGGCGCAGAGCACCGATGGCGAAAAAGAGTTCTTCACCCTGTCCGGGAGTGGAACGGATTGAGAGTTGTTCAATTACTTCATTGCGGCGAATCTTTCTGCCCGGAGCAGCTTCGCGAACTTCTGCGGGGCAGAATGGAACAAATCCCCGTGCTTTTTCAGCGGCCGCCGGGATGAACTTGTGGTCATCAAGAATATCAAAGCGAAAGATCATTTTGCCGTCGCGGGTATAAGCGTGCAGTCCATCGGTGAAGCTCAAAGAAGTGAACTTAGTTGTCCACCCGGGAGTTTCCACCTCTCTGACCACCGCATCCGAAGCGGGGATCAGCCGCAGCCCGGCGATGGTCAATTCCCCGGGAGTTCCGGAGATCCACGCCGTCAGCCGCAAATTGCTGATCTTTTCCGGCAAAGTAAAATTTTTGGCATAACGGACAAACGGCAGTGTCCGGCTGCCGGCAGTACGCTCCCGGTACAGTACCACACTTTGATTTTTACCGGCGGCATCCCGGTATTGTGCCTGAATCGAAACCAATCCGTTTCCGCTTGACGGTTTATAGCAGAATTTGGCATCCATGACCACCGACTGACCGGCAAAAGAAGCGGCATCAAGTTTTTCAACGATTTCCACCCGGCGGCTGTCGGTGGCGGTAAGTTTCCTCCCCTCACCGAATGCCGTGACCGTTTTGACAACCGCCGGAATCTTTCCGGCAGAAAGCATCCCGCTGCAAACGGCAGAAAAAAGTATTGCAAAAAGAAGTTTATTCATCCTTTACCATCCCTCCATCAAAGTTCCACAGAAGTAAATTTCACTTGCGCGCCCTCCCACCAGGGGGAGCAGTAACCATTCTGATCGACATAGATCCCGTCGAGAGCTTCACAGTGGCCGTCCATGAAGAGCTGATTCATATTTTTACCGTGCGCTCCGGCGGCACCGTAACTGGCAACATCATTTTTTCCGGTGCCGGAGAGGAAGATATTGGCACTTTTCAAAACAATATTGCGGGGAACAGCATCACCCATAAGCACAGATTTTTCCGGATTGATTGCTTCACTGCCTTTGATAATGACATTGCGGTTACCGTTTTTGCTGCGGTATTTTTTCTCAATAATGTGAGCATTGTAGGCGTAGTCGGTAAAGACGAACTGCCGGGACTGCCAGCGCGGAGAAATATGCTTTCTCGCAGAAGGACAGAGCAGATTTACTGAAGAATACATGGTCCTGCCGGCGGTTTGGGGGTGAGTGACATTGTTTTCCGAACTTTTCATGATCACCCGTGTGCCGAAAAGCGGCATTTTACGGATGATCCCCGAAGCATCATTGCACATCGCCTGTTCCAGCCAGTCCCTGGTATTGTAAGTGCCGTCTTTACGGCGATCCTGCGTATTGATCGCCGGAAGAAAACAATCGTCATTTTCCGCACGGTAATTGGCAAGAGCGGCACCGTTGTTTTTAAGGTTGTTCATACAGCTTGCCACCAGTCCGTAGGACTGAGAGGCATTGAGTACCGGAGTGAGCAATGCGGCAAAAACTGCGATCCCGGCAAAGATCATCACCAGTTCAACCATAGTGAATTGTTTGTTCATTTCTATTTTCCCTTATCAATATTCTGTAGTATCCAACTTTACCTGTGCATCTTTCCACCAGGGCGAAACATAACCGTTTTTGTCGGTGTAAATTCCCGGCAGAGATTCACAATGTCCGTCGATAAAAAGCTGATTCATATTTTTCCCGTGCTGTCCGTTGGTTCCATAGCTTGCTACATTGCCGCCATTCAGACCAGTTCCATAAAGGAATATATTATGATCACTTACTGCAATATTACGGGCCACAGCATCTCCCATCCATACTGCGACAGAGGCATTTATCATCTGGGAAGTTTTAGTGATTTTCCTGTCATTATTTCTATTCGGCCAATCCATTTTCCCACAGAGATATGCATTGTAGGCATAATCCGTGTAAGCAACGCCGTAGGTGTGCCATTTCGGAGCGATATGCCTGCTGGCAGACGGACAAAGAAGCATTTCTGAAGAAACCATTGTATCCCCGATATGGGAATCGTTAGTCAATTGTGCTGCGTCGGGAGTCATTTGTACAAAATTTCCGAAAACAGGGGTACTGCGGACGTGAGATAAACCGCCTGAGTTATCCTTGAAAAGAGAATGCTCCAACCAACTTCTTGTATTGCCATTGGACTGCAGATTCTGCGCCAACAAAAAACAATCATCATTTTCATTGGAATACTGCACCAGTGACATACCATTCTGCTTTAGATTATTCAAACACGAAGCGGAACGGCCGCGTTCCCGTGCCGCATTGAGGGCGGGAAGTAATATCGCCGCAAGTATGGCAATAATCGCGATCACCACGAGCAATTCGATCAGAGTAAAAGACATTGATTTACCAAAAGACTGTTTTTTCATAATTGTTCTTCCTTTTTTTGTAATTGTTTACTCACGTTTTCGAAGCGACATGCAATAAAATTTCTCGTTTGTTCTCCTTTATTTTGAATTATTGTCCGCAATCGGTTTATTTTTGAAAAAATTATCCGCATAATTGATAATTTTCAACTTATTTTTCTGTTGCAGTATCTGATACATCTCCGGCAGATCCGTATAGCGCAAAATCCCCCGCAGCATCAGAGAATGCGGCCACAAAGTTATCCGGGAACGCGCCATCGAATCAAAAGATTCCGGAGCATCATAAAGAGTGACAAAGTCGATATCATCACTCAACATTGCGGCAAAGAGAGCCACCACTGCACCATGCCCGCGCCCGGCGATCCGGATATTTTTCACTCCGCGCGCTTTGGCAAAGGCTACTGCTCCGAGCAGATCGCGAACCCGGCCGTTAAGCGATGAGGAGGCAAAAAGTATCTCCGTACTGCAGTAGTGATAATCCATCACATACCCCAGATAATACATCGTATTGAGACTGTCTCCGCAATTAAGCGGGAATGCCATCCCACTTCCCCGGACATCCACTCCGGCCACCGGAGAAGAAACTTCCACATGCTGCAACTCATCAGCAGAGGAGAGATGCGGAACATAGAGAGTCAACGATTCAAAAGCCGGAAAGTGATAAAAATCTCTCTTCTTTTCCGGAGTTTTCAGCAGCAGTGCCGTCAGGATCCCCGGTTCGGTTTCCAGGGCGAATTTGGAATAAACGAACTCTTTATCCGTTTCAAAATTTTTCACCGATGCCCGCAGTGTCCGACAGTACGGTTCGGGAACTGCTGCGGGGAAACCATACTTTTCGATCAGCAGTTTCCGGATACCGGCGAGATCTGTTTTTTTCCGGCCGGCGGCGAAGTGATCCAGTTTTTCCACAATCAGATCATGCACCAGTTTTTTTCCCGGCAAATTGCCGACTTCACCATCCGGAGTACAGAAAAGGTTTTGGGCCGTCACTGTTTGCGGCAAGGCAAATTCTTTGCCGTCAAACGCTTTGATCCCGGCAAGACGGTGAAAAAATTTATACATGGCAAAGCGGTTTTCAGGCGAGTAAGAGTGAAAAGTCGGACCGATGAACAGTTGAATATTCTCCTCTTTGCCCAGCAGCCGGTAAACTTTGCGGCACTCCTCAAAAGTCTCTTTGATCCCTTCGGCATCGAAAAAATCATCCTTTTGGCCCAACAGCAGTACCGGTCGCGGCGCAAAGCTGAGGATCAGATCGCCCATTTCACACCCGGCTGCCGCCAGTCCGGGCGGCATCTGTTCGGCATCGACCGGCAATTCGTTTTCGATATTTCTCTGCCAGCTGGTGACGTAGCAACTGGGTGCTGCCATCGTTATCCGGGGATCAAGTGCATTGACAAAGGCACTCAATGTACCGCCGCCGGAATTACCGGTCACTCCCACATGGGCCGGATCGACCTCCGGGCGCGACAGCAGATAATCCAGTGCCGACAATGCATCATGCACCCGCCATGAGCCGAAAAATTCATCTGCGAGCCATAACTGCTTACCCAGCATATTGTGTTCCAGCGTAGTAAAGCCATCCGTGATCCCCGCACCGGGAACATTGCGGAACTGGTGGCGTTCCCCCTGTCCGATGGGATCGACCGCCAGAACAACAAAGCCGTTTTTCGCCATCGTCAGAGCCAATCCGGAAACTCCCGGATTATTGAGATGCACCCCACCGGAACTGTGTCCGCAAAGATAAAGCACCGCCGGCAGCGGTTTGGAAACTTTTTCCGGCAGGTAAAGCAGAGCTGTCACCGGGAAATTTTCCCGGCTGTCCAAGATGATCTTTTCGATCCGGCAGCCGGAAACATTCAATACCCCGGTGATTTGAACCGGCGGCAGAGTTTTGCGGACAGGCAGATCGAATGATCCGGAGATCTTTTTTCTGACCTCCTGGATGTACGCTTCAGCATCAGCACGGTTTTTCAGAGCATCGATCCGCGCGGAACGTTCTTTATTCAGTTTCCGGATGCGGGAAACATTGTACTCCTGAAGCAATGTCCCGTAAACATTATTATCCTGACCGCTCTGCGGTTTGCCGGTAAAGGCAATAGCGGGCAGTTTTTCCGGCAGTGCCTGAAGTGTCAGGCACAATCCTGTCGTCAGGACGGATACTGTCATCAGCAAGTTTTTCATAACCGCCCCTTTCCGGCGGCTTCCCGGGCCGTTTCCGCGACTGCCGCCGGCACGGAATATTCCGGTTCCCAGCCCAGTTCATACTCTGCTTTACCGATTTCAAAACACATATGTTCGGCAAGGAAAGTCAGACCGCCCCGGATATCTTCACCGTGTTTGGCAATAAGTTCATCAAAGGAGTGGTTCTCAAAGGTCACTTCTTTATCCAGTGCGGCGGCGTTGAGTTCACAATATTTGCGTACCGTTACCGCATTTCTGCCGCAGATATTGTAAGCCTGACCGGCTGTTGCCGGATTACCTGCCGCCAGTGCGAAAGCCCGCCCCAGATCCCGGACATGAACGATCTGCAGCAGCGCGTTGCCGCCGTCAAGCAGATCCAGAGTTTTGCCCGTCATAATATCGGAAATAAAATCTTCGCGTCTGCCGCCGATATTATCCAGCGGCAGTTTGCCCGGCCCGGCAATACAGCTCGGCCGCAAAACCGTTCCCCGCAGGTTTCCTGCTTCAACTGCCGCAAACATCGCCAGATCAGCGGCGACTTTGCCCTGGAAACCATCGTATTCCGCATGTCCCCAGATGTGTTCTTCATCGGCCGGGATATATTGCAGCGGCGTATACACTCCCACTGAACCGCATTGGATATAGCGGTCGTACGACGAATTGAATTCCGCCAGAATGGCGATCGCTTCCGGCGAAGGCACGGAATCAATAACGCAGTCATAATTGCCGGATTTCAACACGTCATACATAAATTCCCGGTCGGTTTTACTGCCGGTGATCCGAGGCAGAAATGCCACTTCGCGGGAAAAACGGGCATCCGGATTGCGGCTCATCACCGTCGTATCAAATCCGGCGCGGCTGCACGCCAGAGCGATATTGTGTCCCACCCAACCGGTTCCGCCGATAACTAAAACTTTCATAATGATTTACTCCTCTATTGATGGATAAAAGATAAACAACTGACTGATACGGTCATATTCACCGAGAAACAATTCTCCGTTCCTGCCGGTGGTCATCGCTTCAAAACGGTAGCCGTTCCAGGGGCGTTCCGAACGGGCCAGCAGACAGCCCAGATCGAGCAGTTCCCGCGTTTCATCATCGTAAGAAGCCAGATGAGCGCAATCATCAGTTTCACCGATCACTGCATAGATCTTTTTGCCGGAACGGCTCATCCCGGTAATACGGGTCTGTACACACGGTTTACCGAGCGTGATAATCTTTTCTGCAACTGTATCGAAGCGGAAAATCTGTCCGGCATTATTTCCACCGTACAACACCGTACCGCTTTTGTCACTGCACCACGCAGTGACCTGATTGTAAAGTTCCCAGCCTTTGACAGATGAAGCATTGACATTCAACGCCCGGAACTCCTCCGTTTCCGGAGTATAGCGGAAAATCCTGCCGTACAATCCGGCGCCGTAGAGCCGTCCCTGACCATCCAGAGTCAGGCGGGGACTGAAATTACCGTTGGGATCCAGAGTACCGATCTTTTTTACAGCTCCCCCGGCAAGGGTATAAGAGATGATCTCTCCGCTGCCCGCCGCCAGAATATAGACACTGCCGCCATCCGGAGCGCAAATCAGATCACAGATTTTACCGTTGACCGGAGAATCCAGAACTTCGATCGTTCCCGATGAATGACAGGGGTCGATGGTACTGAAAAAGAGTTGGTCCTCAGCAGGGAGATCAAAAATTTCCCGGACTCCCATACCGTCGAAACACTTTTCCCGGAGCAATACTTCACAGGATTTATAGATAAACAGCAGCGATTTGCCGTCTTCTTTGTTGGCCGCACCGATGAGCGAATCATCGGGAAGCACCGCCAGAGAAACAACTTCAACAGCTCCGGGAATAATACCGATATCCGCCGCCGCATCAGCATCCGGAGCAGGATTGTAGAAAAACAAATGCGCCGCCTTGCCGCCGGTCCCGCCGTAAATGTGACCGGAAGGATGCTTTACCAGAGCAGTGATGCCGCTTTCATCCGGTTCGATCGCTTTGGTGAATTCTTTTGCGCCCAAAGCCCTTACTTCCAGATGTCCGGCTGTAACAAAAGCGCATTTCTCGTAATCGGCGCGTATCCGCAGAAACTGTTTGAGCTGTTCCTCATTGAGATTTTTCTCTTTCAACGGAGAAGACGGCCACACTTTATTATCCAGATTTACCATTGCTCACCCCCAGTAACGATGATTTTTAAATTGCGGTTTGCTTCCGAATCCCAGATCACAGCAAAAGAGTTTGGTCGGTGTGTTTCCAGCTTCGGAAAAATAAAGACAACCATCTGCCCCCAGAGCCCCTCTGGCAATATGATCCGCCGGAACTCCATTCACTGCCAGCGCACCAAGATTTTCCCTGTTTCCATTGTCTGGATCAAAACGGATCAAATCCGGATGACTGCCGGTTTCACGCTGCCGGTTGGCAGTAAAATAAAGTTTCTTATCCGGCCCGAAAACCATTCCGCCGACATGGGTGTGGATAATGTGGCTCCACTGATGTGCTTCTTCCAGTGCCGGCCCGTAATCGGTCAGTTTCATGGTGTTGAAATCCAGCGAAAACAATCTCTGTCCCCAGGTCCAGGTGACACCCCACACCTTATTTTCATCGGGGTCACAGACAATGTCATACAGCGTATTGTGATAGCCGTTTCTCCATGAAACAAAGGGTATCTGCAAACCGGTGTCGTACAGAGAATCTTTGACCGCATCATATTTGATGATCTTACCGAAATCATCGGTAGTATAGGCATTTTCATCGGCATCGGTAAATACTGCCTGCGGATTGATATTGCCGATACGCCCCAGATCCCGGGTCTCGCGTTTTTCCAGATCATAGATAAAGAAATGGTTTTTCGGGTAACTCATCCCATAGATTTTGCGCCGTTTCGGGGCCAGAGCCATACATCTGGCTCCCTCTTTATTGAGAATTATTTTGCTGTAAATGATCTCCCCGTCCGGTTTCAATGCCACCAGTCCGGCTCCGCTGAAAAATTTGCGCGGATGGTTCCAGCAGCCCCAGGGACGCCACAGCCAATCACCATCCGGAGCTCCGGTGCAGTGGGTCGCCGCATAGATCGTGCCGTCATCATCCTGAAGCAGACATTTGTGAACTTTGGAATGGGTGGCTTCTCCGTTATCCGCCGGATGACCGACAGCAGAAGCCATTTCCACCAGATAGTCCATTTTTTTCTGCAGCGGATCGTAACCGGCGACATATGCAGATAATCCGCCGGTGATCTCTCCGCATACTCCGGTGTAAAGTTTGCCGTCAGTTCCCTCTATAAATGCCCAGCAGGTATCATGCTCCGGCAGTTTATCAAAAACAACGGTCGATACTTTCATATTTTACCTCCTCCTTGAATTTTGAAGTTGTTTTATGTCAAATCATTACTTTTATTATGATTCCGGTCAAGTCTGATCAGCAGCCGAATCAGCAGTACGATCAAAAGATTGCAGAAAAACACTATATAAAATCCGGTCCGCAATCCGGCATATTGACCGATCATTCCCAACAGCCACGCACAAAATCCGCAGCCCGGAATCCCAAACAGCGGCATGACGATATAAAGTGCGGTGGTATTAAACTGCCGCAGCATCGAAGCACAGCAATATTGCAGTCCCGGCCACAACGGACCGGTTGCGATACCGAGAAGCAGCAGGATCATCTGCAGGAAAAATCCGGATGTTATTTCCGGTATCAACAGCGAAAACAATGCGCATATCGAGGCGCAGCCGGTGATGATAACTTCCGGTTTCAACTGCCGGAAAAGTCCGCAGGCCAGACGGCCGGCAAACATCCCGGCGGCAAACAGCGCAACCCCCGAACCACAAGCCGCACTGCCGCCGTCAAGTTCCAGTTCAATAAAGCTGGGTATCCAGAATGTGAAACAGTGTTCACTGCCTCCAGCCAGAAACAGCATCATCAGAACCAGCAGAAAACGGCGATCTTTCAACGGCGAAAAAAGTTCCCGGCACTTCAAATGTGAAACCTGACTCTCCCGCAGCCGGCCGGAATGGAAAAACATAACTCCGGGAAGAATACAGAACAGCGCGAGCACTATCAGCAGTATCCGCCACTTCCCGCCGCTTTCCAGATAGATCCCCGCCCCGGTCACTGTCAACAATACGCCCAGCGGCCAGAAACTGTGCACAATATTGATATATCGTCCGGGCGATTCCTCGCGATGCAGATCCTGCACCAAACCGGTAACGATGCTTTCAAAGAAACCATTACCGATTCCAACCAGGATAATGGCCGGAAGCAGCATCCGGTAATCACCGGCCATACTGCAGACAAACAATCCGCCGGAGATCAGCAGTATGCCGGTTCCGACTGTTCCGGCTTTGCCGAAACGGGCAGCCAGAAGCCAGGATACTGACATCGCCGCAATCATCACCAGACTGCGCAGCAAATGCAGTAAACCGCCGGAAGTCAGACCGAAATGCAATTCTTCTGCCATAAGCAGCAGTATCATCGGAATTATCGCTGAACCTCCGGCATAACCGGCATATCCCATGCAGGATGCATAATCCAGACGGCTGAAGTGTAATCCTGTGTTGATATTAAAGCGTTTCATAAGCATTTATTAAACCTGTATCATACCTGTATCATTAGGTGCTGTATTTAATATAGCAGATGAAGAAACAGTTTTCAAGCTGCTTTCATGATTTTTTTGTTTTTTATGACAGATATGCCATCGAATCAGAAAAACATCTGTTTTCTCAAGTTTTTCAGCGGAAGAAAATAGAATTTATTATTTTCTCAATTGTTGCGAAAGAATCATACCATAGGCGTCTGACACCGGATGGATAATTTCTAATTGGACTTTTAAATTTATCAACAATAACGTCAATGTTTAACTATTTGATTAAAACAAATAATATGATATTTGATAAAGAACGGGTGCAGTACAACCAAGACAGACTGCATGATTTTTTCACTCCGGCGATGGCCGGAATTCGTGCCGCTGCTGCCGGACAGGATCAGGGGAGTTCTCTGGTGGTTTTGCCAATGACCAGAGAGACCGGCAATTTTACAATGCGGGGCGTGAAAGGATCGTCTTTTTCCAGAATGGCCTGATGGAGGATATCCATAGCTTTGCGGCCGATCTCCATTTGCGGCTGCCGGATAGTGGTCAGCGGCTGCTCAAGGTAATTATTGAAGCGCAATTCATCAAATCCGACAACAGAAACATCTCCGGGTATTTGCAAACCTGCTTCGCGGATGGCACGGAGAGCTCCTAAAGCCTGATAATCGTTTCCGGCGAATACGCCATCGGGTATCTCTTTCTGGGCGAGCAGAAACTTCATATTTTCATAACCGCCCTCCATATCGGGTTCAAATCTGGTGGCCCGGGAATCTTTTAAATTTTTCAAATCCGAAAAACGGCGGATGAATTTTTCACTTCCCGGAATCCCGTAATCACTCAAAGCCCGGCGGTAACCATCCAGACGTTCATCGTTGGCACTGCCGTTGGTTCCGTAGAGGTGGGCGATTTTGCGGCATCCGGTTTTAATGAGATGTTCGCAGGCCATGTAGCCGCCGGAAGCATTGTCCACTCCGATATAATTGGTTTCCAGGTCGACAAACTTCCGGTCAATAAGTACGAATGGGATTCTCATTTCTTTGAGCTTCAGCAAAGATTCCAGATTGCCGCGTCCGTAATTGGGAAAGACGATGACTCCGGATTCCCGCCGCTGCAGACAGTAACGGATATTCTGGTTTTCCCGGGCGATATCGCCGTGTGAAGTTTTGATGATCAGGTCACAATTATATTTACCGGCGGCCTCCTGGATGCCTTCACAGACGGTCAGCAAAAAGGTATCACTCAAGTCCGGCAGGATCACTGTTGCTGAATAACTGGCAAATCCGGCGCGGCTTCCGGCAGTCAGAGCCGCGACAAAAGTTCCTTTCCCCGGACGGCGGATCAACAGACCTTTGGCAATGAGGTGTTCGATGGCAGTACGGGCAGAACGGCGGCTGATACCGTAGCGTTCTGCGGCCTCATTTTCGGAGATAATACAGTCGCCCGCTTTGAGCGAACCGCTGAGGATCTGTTCCTCGGTGTCCATCTCAAAACGTTCATACACATGAACGATTTCTTTTTTGCACGTAATCATGATCAACTGTTATACACTTTAAATATTATTTTGTCAAATATGATTTCACAATGCAGCAGTGGAAAATAAAACTTTTCCAACGCGGCTGCTGGCTTTCGGCGGGGCACTGTTAAATGGTATCCGGAACGGGACTTGAACCCGTACTCCCGAAGGAAGCAGATTTTAAGTCTGCTGCGTCTGCCGATTCCGCCATCCGGACATCCTCATATAATATATCGCACATTCAATATAAAATCAACACTCAAGCTGAATAATTTTGCTTATGTCTCTTTCTTTTTCCGGAAACGATGGATAAAAGTTCCCGTAATTCCGGCGAATGGACCGCAAAAGCAAGGATCAGAAAGAAGCCGCCGAACAGCAAACCGGTGATTCCGAGAACCAATGTATCAGAAATGAGCTGATTGCCGGTGACGGTATATCTCCGGATCACCGGCAGCAAACACCACACCGCCGCCCCGGAAACTGCCGCAATCACTACGGAACGGATCGCAGAAATCACGCTTCGCATTTGAATGGTCAATCCATCTTTACGCAACAGCATCAGCAGCAGAGAATTATTCACCACTGAAGCAATCACTGTCGCCAGCGCAAGTCCGCCCTGCTGCAGCGGGAACATCAAAAGCAGATTCAAAATCAGATTCACGCTGATCGCCGCCAGAGAGACATAAAACGGCCGTTTCATATCTTTCCGGGAATAAAAAGCCGGCAGAATCACCTTGAGCGAACAGAAAAACGGTATCCCGAATCCATAGAATACTGCCACATATTTCGCGGCTTCCAAATCGGCTAAAGTATACTTCCCGCCGAGGCAGAGCACCCGGATGATCTCATTGTGAAAAAATATTACCGCTGCCGCCATCGGCGCACCGATAAACCAGACATGACGGATACTGAAATTCAATTCCCGCTGCATAGCTTCCCAATCGTTGTCCGCTGCCGCGTGGGTCATCGATGCCATCAGCACCGAACCGAAAGATACCGCAAACAACCCGATCGGCAAATCCACGATCCGGTCAACGTAGGTCAAAGCCGGTACCGCCTGATCCCCCAGATAAACCGCCATTGACCGGTCAATAAGGAAACTCAATTGCAGCACACCGTAACCGATGATCCCCGGAGTTGCCAGCTTGATCACTTTACGGGTAATCTCAAATGACCGGAATGCCCGCCGGGAAAAATCAGGAAATCTGCCGCAGCTGCGGAGCATCCACAACATCAGCAGCAGCTGTACCGCACCGGATGCCGGAGTGAGTATTGCCAGAAACTTCAACAATGTTTGCGACGGCAGTTCCCATATCGCTCCGGCCGACAGCCCGCCGATCATGCAGATATTGAAAAATAATGCCGTCAGTGCCGGACGGACAAACATTCCGGCATAATTCAATACCGCGCCGATAATTCCGGTCAGACATATAAAAAATGCGTACGGCATCATCAGCGGCAGCAGTTGACAAACACCCAGAAGCCGTTGACTCTGCCAGAATCCGGAACCGTAAAGCGAAGCATACCTGCCGGTAAACAGAGCCGTTGCGGAAATCAGTACCACACATCCGGCCAGAACTGCACCGGCCACACTCAAAACCTGCGCCAGCACCAACCGTACCTGCGGTATCCCGGATCGCCGTTCCGTTTCCGCGATAACCGGTGTCAGAGCCATTCCCAAAGCCCCCTCCCCCAGCAGACGGCGCAACAGATTCGGGATCATCAGCGTGATAAACCAGATGCTGGCAGTTGCTCCACCGCCGAGGGCCATTGCTTCAAGCTTAACCCGCAGCAAACCGAGTATGCGGCTGGCCAGTGTAGCCAGTGATACTCCGAAACTGTTTTTCAAAAGACTTTTTTCGCTGCTCATGAGCCGGATACCATATTGAATTGTTCATAAGCGGTTTTATCGGCATTTTTTCCCGGATAAAAACACAATTCCGGCACTTCGGCACCGCTTTTATGCAAAGATTCCTTTATCCGGTGCAAAAGCTGTTCACTGAGATAATTTCCGCCGGACACATCGACACTTATCCGGAATTTACTGCTCTCAAACGGCAATTGTCCGGAAAAAACAGCAAGCATATCCAATGCGCCGGGTTCATGAGGATGCAGATCGATCAATGTCCGCACCGGCAGCAGCAACGAATTACGGAATTTGATAAACTCCATCGCCTGCCCGGCTCCGATGCCGGGTATCCGCACTTCCAGAAGCGCAGTCAATCCGTTTTTTACAGCTATTCCGTAACAGGTCCGCAATATATCCCGGAGAGCAGAGGCGTAATCCGGATCGTGAAAAACCGTTTCCCAATCTATTCCCAGAGAGATCTCCCCGATCCCGTATCCGGCAAATTTGCGGCATTGCGCGCCGAAAACGCGAAAAAACTCCTGCCGGATGCTCCCACCGGCATCAATCAATGATCCCAATGTCCGCGCTTCACTGCGTCCGGTCGCCCGGCGAAGACGTTTCTGCCAGAATGACGGCACCGCAAAATCCGGATGTTCCGGCAACGCCGACGCGATCTCCAGAAAGTCCACTTTCGGCAATGCAGGCAGTTCCTGCAGTTGCTCTACCGTACTGACAGCGACCCCATAACGCAGTTTCACAGAAATCCAGCCTCCTGCAGTACGGCCATTGTTATTCCCCCGGTCTTTCCGGGGCTGTTCTCACGCAGATCCATCATCCGCAAAATATAACGGCCGATCACATCAAATTCCAGATTGACCATATCCCCCGGCCGCCGGGAACGCAGCGCAGTCTCCTGCAATGTCACCGGGATCAACCGGACACTGAAGTGATTTTTTCCGGCTTCAGCGACCGTCAGCGACACGCCGTCAATGGCAACTGATCCTTTTTCCACCACCAGTTGCGCAAACGCTTCGGGCAACTCCACCGAAAATGCGAAATCTCCATCCGCACACCGGGATGAATCCAAAACTTTTGCCGCTGTATCCACATGCCCCTGCACGATGTGTCCGCCCAAACGGTCTCCCAGACGCAATGCCCGTTCCAAATTGACCGGAGAACCGACCGGCAGCCAACCGAGATTGGTACGGCGTAAACTCTCTTCCAGGGTGTGAAAGGTAAAAAACCCTCCGGCGGCACTTTCCAGTGTCAAACAACACCCATTCACCGCAATACTTTCGCCGTAAACAAGTTCCTCAAACGGAACTTCCGGGCGGATAACCAGTTTACCGCCTGAACGGGAAACTATTTTGCCGACCCCCTGAACCAATCCGGTAAACATCTTTCACACCTCATGCAGAAATCCGCTGACAATTATATCATCGCCGCAATTAAAACTTTCCACCCGCTGCAGTGCCAGAGCTTCATCCATCATTTCCGGAGAATCTCCGCCCAGCACCGGAATACTATCCCGGCCGCCCAACAGCTTCGCAGCAATATGAAATTCCACAAAATCCACCGCCTGCGCCCGAAGCGCAGCGGCAGCCAATTCTCCGCCACCCTCGATCAGCAGCATGGTAATATCGCGCCGGCCAAGCTCCTGCAAGTACTCATCCCAACTGTTTTTGTCCGGCAGATCCACCGCTTCAGCCCGGCCGTCAGGGAAATACTCATCCAGCGTTTCCTGATCGATCGCCGATGAAACGACGATCCGCAACGGCTGTTTCTCCCAGTTTTCCGGTTCACGCACTGTCAATTGCGGATGATCCGTCCGCAGAGTATTGCCCCCTACCATAACGGCATCAGCCAACCGCCGCCACTTCTGCACCCGGCGGCGCGCTTCACTGCCGGTGACCCAGCGTGACTGCCCGTTGGCACACGCGATTTTACCATCCAGAGTCATGGCCATTTTCAACATGACAAAAGGACGTTTGGCAGTTATCCAGCGGAAAAAATGTTTATTCAAGTCCCAGCACGCGGCATTCTCCACTCCGCAATCGACCTGGATCCCATTGGCCCGTAAAATCTCTTCCGCCCGTCCGGCATGCCGGGGATTCGGATCCATCGAACCGATCACCACCCGGGAAATCCCCGCCGCAATGATCGCTTCTGTACACGGCGGCGTACGGCCATATGTCGAACATGGTTCCAAAGTCACATACAAAGTCGCCCCGCGCACATCATGCCCGTGCCGGACCGCATCACTCAACGCATTTATTTCAGCATGCGCCTCTCCGGCTTTCCGGTGAAAGCCCCGGCCGAGAACCGTCGAATCTCTGACGATGACCGCACCAACCATCGGATTGGGATTGGTCAATCCCCATCCCATTTGCGCCAACGCCAGCGCTTCAAGCATAAATTCCGAATCAGTACTCATGCCTTTTCCATTCCAAAAAGAGCTTCGGCATACAATTCCGGATCAAAGTCCTGCAAATCTTCCGGAGCCTCACCGAAACCGGCAAAGAACGTCGGCAATTCAAACTCTTCATGCAGAGCCACCGCCATCCCGCCGCGCCCGGTACCGTCAAGTTTAGTCAGCACCAATCCGGTCACACCGGCGATTTTGCCGAATTCCCGCGCCTGACTGATCACATTCGATCCCAGAGAAGCATCCACCGTCAGCCACACTTCATGAGGTGCGCCCGGCAGAACTTTTCCGATCGACCGGCGGATCTTGCTCAATTCCGCCATCAGATCCTGCTGATTCTGCTGCCGTCCGGCAGTGTCGATCAACAGGATGTCCGCCTGACGGGATTTGGCCGCCATCGTAGCATCAAATGCCACACTTGCCGGATCTGCCCCATGTTTGGCGGAAACCACCTGACAACCGGTGCGTTCACCCCAGAGCTGCAGCTGTTCAACCGCCGCTGCCCGAAAGGTATCACAAGCACCGAGGATCACCTTTTTCCCGGCATTTTTCCAACGGGCGGCAAGTTTGCCGATCGTCGTGGTTTTGCCGCTGCCATTGACTCCAACCATCAGAATGACCAACGGTTCATTCTCCGGCGGCACAGCTATCGGCCGCGCGCCACGCTTCAAAATTTCCGCGACTTCGGCCCGGGCGGTATCAATCAGATCCGCATCGGTAGCAATTTTGCCGCGTTCATAACGGTCACGCAGCCGGCCGACCACCTTTTTCGCCGCCGGCACACCGAAATCCGCCGCAATCAGCATTGCTTCCAAGTCATCAAAACTTGCCGCATTGTGGATTTTGACACCGCTGAAAACCGAATTGACCACTCGGGTCAGTTTCGTGGCACTCTTTTCCAGACCGCGTTTGAATATTGAAAATATCGACATCTTAATTGCCGTTGTTTCTGATTACGGAATCTTTGATCGAATTTAATACACCATTGATGAAATTCCCCGCTTCCACACCGGAAAAATCTCTGGCGATCCCCACCGCTTCATCAATACTTACCACTGCCGGAACCTCCGGAAACGCGATCATTTCCGCTACCGCCACCCGCATGATATTGCGGTCAACTCCGGAAAGACGGTCGAAATCCCAGTTGCGGCAATGCCTGGAAATAGCCGCATCGATCTTTTCCTGCTCGCAACCGACCGTCTCATAAAGACGCACGGCATACTCTCTTGCCCGCCGGGTCACCCGATTGTCATCCAGCGCAAATTCCTCTTTGACGGATTCCAGAAAAAGATCAAATTCTGCAGCTCCGGGCAGCTCCTGCTTGCTTTCACAGGCAAACAGAAATTCCATCGCCAGTTCCCGGCCCAGACGCTTGGAGTGCGCCGGAGCAGCTTCATTTACCGGATTATGCATTTTTGATCGCCCGTGCCAGATTGACCATTTCAATCGCCGCGATGGCGGCATCCACACCCTTGTTGCCGGCTTTGACTCCGCTGCGGTTGATCGCCTGCTCCAGATTATCAGCAGTGATCATGCCGTAAGTGACCGGCACACCGGATTCCAGACCGAGCTGGGCCAAACCTTTGGCCACTTCTGCGTTGATGTAAGAGGCATGGGGAGTATCTCCCTGAATGACCACGCCCAAAGCGACGACCGCATCAAACTCTTTGCGGTCAAGCATCTTTTTCACTGCAAACGGGATCTCATACGAACCGGGAACATATGCCACTGAAACATTTTCCGCTTCACCGCCATGCCGGACTATGGCATCCATCGCTCCGGAAAGCAGACGGGAAACCAGAAAATCATTGAATCTCGCACAGACGATACCGATTTTGATACCGGAAGCATCCAAAGTGCCCTCGAATATTTTTCCTGCATTCTTATTCATAACTTAAATTCCTTTCTATTCAGGATTTATCGCAATTCGACTTTCAGTTCCGCTTCCAGACGTTTACGGATTTTCTCCATCGCGGCATTGACTTCATTATCGGTCAATGTACGTTCACGGTTACGGAAACTCAAGCTGTAGGCCATACTCTTTTTGTGCTGTTTTTTCAACTCGTCACCGACGAAAATATCAAAAAGCCGCACCGATTCAAAATTCGGAGCTTTACACTTGCGGATGAAGTCGATCACTTCACCGCTGGCAAGATTTTCCGGAGCGATAAAGGCAATATCCCGCGCGGTACCGGGGAATTGCGCCAACTCCTTGCAGCTCTTTTTGACATGACCGGCAGCCGCGATCAAAGCGGCTGCTTCCAGCTGGGCAAAAAACACCGGTGCCGAACTGCGCCATGATGCCGCGTGCTGCGGAGATAATTCCCCGAACATACCGGCTGTCTTACCCTCCAGCTGCAGCTCCAGAGCATACCCGTTGCGGAAGCGTCCATCGGCCTTTTCCGGGATCACAAAACGGAAGTTGGTAATCGCCAGTTTATCCAGTAACGTCTCAACCACGCCTTTGATATCGTAAAAATCGTACAACTTTTCGCCGTCAGCGGAAAATTGTTCCGGATGGCGTTTGCCGGTCAGCAGGATCAGCAATTCATTGCGTTCTTCCGGGAATTTTTCCGGATTTTTGCAAAACGCCTTGTCCAATTCAAACAGCCGCAGATCGCGGTTGCCCCGGGCAATATTCCGGCCGACTGTCCCCAACATCTCTCCGAGCAGCCCCGGCCGCATCCAACCGTTATCCGGTGAAAGCGGATTGGACAGCTCGATCAGATCATTTTTTTCAAACCGGCTGTCCACCAGTGCCGAAGCAGAACCAACAATACTGTAATGCACACACTCATCAAAACCCATGCCGATAACCAGATCCCGCAGATTACGCAACGGCGCATAAGCATCTTCACTGTCCGGATGGCAAACCTTTCCCGCCACCGGGATCATCGGTATCTTATCCAATCCGTCGATCCGGGCGACCTCTTCGGCAAGATCCGCCTCTCTGGTCAGATCCAGACGGAAAAGCGGTGCCGTAACGACACAGGATTCTGCTGTAATATCAGTTACTTTCAAATGCAGTTTCTGCAGGATATCCACTATTCTTTCGTTGGAAACCGTCGTTCCGATCAAAGCCCGTATCCTGGCAAAACGGCACCGGATGACCGGTTCAGCCGGACGGGGAGCGGAAACTTCCATCGCTTTGCTGGCGATCACTCCTCCGGCTGTGGCCAGAATCAACTGACACGCCCGGATCGAAGCCAATTCAGCCATATCAAAATCCACACCGCGCTCGTAACGGTAACTGGCATCGGTGGAGATTCCCAGACGACGGCTCTCACTGCGGATGTGAGAAGATTTGAATACGGCACTTTCCAGCAGGATGTTTACCGTTTTTTCCGTAACTCCGGAATTTTCTCCGCCCATGATACCGGCCAGAGCCATCGGCTTGACGGCATCAGCGATAACCAGATGTTCCGGCTGCAACTCCACGACTTTACCATCCAGCAGCGTGATCGTTTCACCGGCGCGGGCATTTCTGACCACCACCCGTTTCCCGGTCAGAGTATCCCGGTCAAAAGCATGCAGCGGCTGACCGAGTTCCAGCATGACAAAGTTGGTCACGTCCACCACGTTGTTGATCGACCGCAAACCGACACTTTCCAGACGTTCTTTCAACCAATCCGGCGAAGGACCGATTTTTACATTTTCAATGACTCTGCCGATATAACGCGGACAGAGTTCCATATTTTCCACCGTCACCAGATCATCGACCGGGATATCACACTCCGGGATACCGATCTCCGGCAGCTGCGCCGGAGTGGAGAGCAGACAGGATACATCCCTTGCCACCCCCCACATGGACAGACAATCCGGACGATTCGGCGTGATCTCCAATTCGATCCGGGTATCCCCCGGATAAAGTGAAACGACTTCCACACCCAGAGCAGTATCAGCCGGAAAGATCATCAAACCGTCATTGTTCTCTGAAATTCCCAACTCTTTTTCACTGCACATCATGCCGAATGATTCCACTCCGCGCAATTTGGAACGTTTGATCTTGAAATCACCCTCATCGGTATGAAAAACCGTTCCGATCTTTGCCAGCGGCACGATCATACCGGCATCACAATTCGGCGCACCGCAAACGATCTGCAGTTCCTCTTTACCATCGGTCACCCGGCAGACCGAAAGATGATCGCTCTGGGGATGAACCTCGCGAGACAATATTTTCGCCGTAACCACTCCGGCAGGAACAGTGGAGCTCTTTTCAACTTTTTCCACTTCGATCCCCGCCATCGTCAATTTATCACAAAGACAGGCGTCATCGCAATCCAATTTAACGTAATCGCTCAACCATTTTCTCGAAATATCCATCATGACACCTCAAAATTGTTCCAGAAAACGGACATCATTATCGTACAGGAAACGCAAATCCGGAATCCGGTAACGCAGCATTGCCAGACGTTCCAACCCCAGACCGAAAGCATATCCACTCCAGATTTCCGGATCGTAACCGACATTTTTCAACACATTGGGATCGACCATCCCGGCTCCGGCGATTTCAATATATCCGGAATTTTTACAAACATTGCACCCTTTGCCGCCGCAGACCACGCAACTGAAGTCATATTCCACACTCGGCTCGGTGAATGGGAAAAAGTGCGGACGCAAACGGATTTTCACATCCTTGCCGAACATTTCCCAGGCAAAATTCTGCAGCACACTTTTCAAATCCGCCATCGACACATCCTTGTCGATATACAATCCCTCGATCTGATGGAAATTCATTCCGTGTGTGGCATCCGGAGTGTCCCGCCGGAATACCCGTCCGGGAGCGACAATCCGCACCGGCGGTTCATGGGTTTCCATCACCCGGATCTGTACCGGACTGGTCTGGGAACGCAGAATCCGGCCGTCAGGGAAGTAAAAAGTATCTTTCGGATCGCGCGACGGATGATCATCCGGGGTATTCAGCGCATCAAAGTTATGGTAAATATCTTCAATTTCCGGCCCGTCAACCGCAACAAATCCCATGCGCCGGAATACCGACACACACTCATCGGCCAACTGCGTGATCGGATGCCGGTGTCCGGCCGCCGTCCGCCGTCCTGGCAGAGTCAGGTCGATCGCCTCTTTATCCGTCTTATCCCCCTGCCCGATGCGCGCATGGGCAGCATCCAGAGCAGCCTGGATTCTGGTTCTCCCGGTATTGAACGCCGTACCGGTAGCTTTGCGTTCTTCCGGGGGAACGCTCCCCATCTTTTTGGACAATTCCGGAAAGAGTCCATTGCGGCCGAGATATTCGATCCGCAATGCCTCCAATGCGGCGGCATCGACTGCAACAGCGGCTTTGCTCTCGGCATCACCGGCCGCGCGGTTTACCGCTTCGATAATTTCATTCATAATTCACTTTTCCTCTGAAATCCCGCCGGATTGGACCATCTTTTCCGGCAAAAAAACAAAAAACAGCTTGAAAGTGGTGAAAAAAGTCACCATTTCCAAGCTGTGATCTTTTGAACCAACCTCAGGCCTGGGTGACTTTCTCCACCAGAGCCTTAAACTCGGCCGGAGCAGTAACCGCGAGATCAGCGAGGATTTTACGGTTCAGGCCGATATTGGCTTTCTTCAAACCATTCATAAACGTACTGTAGTTGACGTTCAAAGCACGGCAAGCAGCATTGATACGCACGATCCACAGCTGACGATACTGCTGCTTCTTCTGCTTGCGGCCCTTGTAGGAGTGGACCAACGCTTTATCGACAGCATCATAAGCAGTACGGATGTTTCTGCTGGCGTTGCCGTAGAAACCTTTTGCACGGGCAAGCACCATTTTGCGGCGTTTACGTGACGGAACAGCACAAGTAGTTCTGGACATTTTCTGCAGTCTCCTTTTTCAATAATTACAGACCATACGGCAACGCAACCTGGATACGGCGGTTCTCTGCGGGAGAAACTGCACCATCCTGACGGAGACGACGACGGCGTTTCGCATTCTTGCTGCTCATAAGGTGACGTGCACCCGCCTTGTTGTGGCGGAACTTACCGGTACCGGTCTGCTTCAAACGCTTCGCGGCACACTTTCTGGTTTTGAGTTTCGGCATTGTTTACATCCTTTATTTTTGATGTTGACTTCACCGGACGGGTCAATGCTTCACCCTTTCCCGGTGCGGCATCTGTTTCAGATGCCATACTCCAAATCCCGCAAAATGCAGGAAACTTTCTTTTTAATTTTTCGGCGCGAAATTAACTGAGATATTTCTTCCCAGCAGTTTCGGCTTGCCATCAGCATCCGCATAGGGGAGCAGAGCCTCAGTGACCTTGTCCATAAGCTCAAAGGCCATATCCTGATGCGCCATTTCCCGCCCGCGCAGAGCCAGAGTGATCTTCAGGCGGAACTTCTTATCAAGGAAGTCGATCGCCTTATTCAGTTTCGTCTCATAATCGTGCTGATCGATATTGATATGAAACTTGATCTCTTTGATTTTCTGTGCGGCAGTGTTCTTGCGCTGTGCTTTGAGGTTTTTCTTCTGCTCATAGCACAGTTTGCCGAAATTCATGATCCTGACCACCGGCGGATTCGATGTATCGGAAACCAATACCAGATCCTCCCCGGCTTCCAGTGCCAATTCCTTGGCTCTGACATAGGAGACCACCCCCAGCTGACTGCCGTCAGATCCGATCAGACGGACCTGATCGAGCTGTATGCTGCGATCATTGGGTTTCAACAACTTGGCGATAAGAACACCCTCCTCTCAAACGGAACTTACTTTTTCACCAATCCCAACCGGAATCATCCCCAGACCCCGGTCACTTTCACACACCGGAACGCCCCCTGTTGACTCAACAGAGGGTGTCCGTCTATATAATATATTACCAAATTACCTTATTGTCAACTTCTGCGCGCATTTTTTCTGCAAGATTCCCGATAGTCATCTCGCCGATTTCGCCCTCTTTGCGGTTACGCACAGCAACGGTGCGGTTTTCCGCCTCTCTTTCGCCCAGCACCAGCAGATAAGGAACTCTCTCCGAACGCGCCGTCCGGATCTTGGCCCCCAAACCGGCCGCCTGCGTGTCGATCCCCACCCGGAATCCTTTGCTTCTCAACTCGGCACAGAACTCTTTTGCCAGATCCAGCTGTTTATCCGACACCGGCAGAATACGCGCCTGCTCCGGAGCCAGCCACATCGGAAACGCTCCGGCATAATGTTCCACCAGAATACCGAAAAATCTCTCCAAAGATCCCAGCAATGCCCGGTGAACCATGAACGGCCGGTGCTTTTTACCGTCTTCACCGATATAAGTCATATCAAATCTTTCCGGCAGATTGAAGTCAAACTGGATCGTGGTCGTCTGCCATTCACGGCCGATGGCATCCCGCAGTTTCAGGTCGATCTTCGGACCGTAAAATGCACCGCCGCCCTCATCCACATCGCAATCCAGATTGCATTTCTCCACCGCCTTACGCAGTGAATCGATCGCCTTTTCCCAACGTTCCGGTTCGCCGACCGCCTTTTCCGGCCGCGTGGAAAGATACGCTTTGATATCGGTGAATCCGAATGCCCGGTTGATCGCCAGACTGAAACGGAGCACTTCTGCGATCTCGTCCTCGATCGACTCCGGCGTACAGATAATATGCGAATCGTCCTGAGTAAATCCGCGCACCCGCATCAAACCATGCAATGAACCGGACTTCTCATAGCGGTACACCGTTCCCAATTCCGCCCAGCGCAGCGGCAATTCCCGGTAGCTGCGGAGTTTTGAACGGTAAACTTCTATATGGAAAGGACAATTCATCGGCTTGACATAGTAATCCTTTTCATCAATCTCCATCGCCGAGTACATCCCCTCGCGATAGAAATTAAGGTGACCGCTGGTCTCCCACAGATTGCTCTGACCGATATGCGGAGTATAGAGTAATTCATAACCGTTTTTGTAGTGTTCATCTTTCCAGAAGGTTTCCATCAGATGCCGCACCAGCGCGCCTTTGGGATGCCACAACACCAAACCGGGGCCCACGCAGTCGGAAAAGCCGAAAAGATCCAGTTCGGTCCCCAATTTCCGGTGGTCACGCTTAGCCGCCTCCTCCAACTGCCGCAAATAACTCTGCAGTTCCTCCTGAGTGGCAAACGCCGTTCCGTAAATGCGCTGAAGCATCGGATTTTTTTCATCGCCCCGGAAGTAGCTGCCGGCGATACCGGTCAACTTCACCGCACCGATATCTCCGGTATTGTCCACATGCGGTCCCCGGCAGAGATCCAGATAATCTCCGGTACGGTAAAAACTTATCGGTGAACCTTCTTCGATATCAGCCAGACGTTCCAGTTTGTAATTCTGTCCGGCAAGCAATTTTTCCGCCTCCGGTCTGCTGGCCTCAAAACGCTCAAACGGCAGCTTGCGGCCGATGA
This sequence comes from Lentisphaeria bacterium, assembly GCA_017628235.1. Taxonomy (GTDB): domain Bacteria; phylum Verrucomicrobiota; class Lentisphaeria; order Victivallales; family Victivallaceae; genus UBA1784. The sequence continues at coordinate 24,994 of JAGBZM010000055.1, forward strand.
TTTTTTTCATCACTTTTTCGATCTCTTTGAGATCTTCTGCCACCAGACGGTGTTCCATATCAAAGTCATAATAAAATCCGCTGTCGGTGGCGGGCCCGATGTCAAAACGGGCATCAGGATACAACTGTTTGACAGCTGCCGCCATCACATGCGCCGCACTGTGACGGATGGTTTCCAAATCAAAGTTTTTCATAATTTTTCTCCAAAATATAACAATATGTTGATTTATGAGGCGATTTCAAATTTCTCAACACCTTTTTGAATGACTCTCTGACGATCACCTCAGCTATTATTCTCTAAACAGTTTTCAAACCGGCATATCATCTGCGTCCGGTGCCACCCGCGCCGGTTGCGCGGGGTATACCTCCTTGACAGAAAATCTGTTTCATAATCTCAATCACCGTATTAAAAATCCAATGTTCCCTGCACCGGTGTATCCGGCAGCAATTCATACACCGGACGGAAACTTTTCCGGTGTATCGGCGATGGCCCATATTTCTTCAGAGCCGCCAGATGCTCTGCTGTTCCGTAGCCTTTATGTCTGGCAAATCCATATTGCGGATACGACTTATCCGCTTCCATCATTATCCGGTCACGGGTAACTTTGGCCACGATACTGGCAGCCGCGATACTGGCACTGCGGGCATCCCCCTTTACCAGATTACGCGACGGCAGAGTAAACTGCACCGGCAACCCGTCAACCAGAACAAAATCTGCTTTTTCCAATCCGGCCACCGCCCGGCGCATCGCCTGATGCGTGGCCCGTAATATATCAAGCCGGTCGATCTCTGCCGCACTTTCCGATACGACAGAAATCTGTATTCCCGGCAGCGAGAAAAGTTCCTGATACAACTCTTCCCTCTCCGCTTCTGAAAGCTGCTTGGAGTCAAAAACTCCCGGCAGTGCCGGAACATCCGGCGGCAACACCACTGCCGCCGCCGTCACCGGACCGGCCAGTGGACCGCGACCGGCCTCATCGACCCCCGCTATCCAATAAAAACCCTCCGTCCGAAGCTGCTGCTCCGACCGGAGGAGTTCATCGTCCTGTGTCAGGACAGCCCGTTGCTGTGCCATAATCCAGGCCACAATCTGAAGTTGATTACTTCACGCGCAATTCTTTGACGCGGGCAGCTTTACCAACTTTGTCACGGAGGTAGTAGAGTTTGGCGCGGCGGACCAGTCCGCGACGGACAACCTCAATACCCGCAATACGGGGACTGTTGATCGGGAACACACGCTCCACGCCCTGACCGGACTGGACCCGGCGAACCGTGAAGGTCTCCTCGATACCGCTGCCGCGACGGGCAATAACCGTACCCTGGAAATACTGAATACGCTCGGTGTCACCCTCAATGATCTTGACCGCGATTTTGATCGTGTCACCGATGTTGAACTGGTAATCGGCTTTCGCCTCTGCTTTACGGATGTTGTCAACTATGTTCATTTTTTTACCTCTCTATTAAGCTCTGAAATCAGATACTTTTCCCATAAATCCGGCCGCCTCTCGCGGGTAATCCTTTCCGCTTCGCGTTTCCGGAACTCAGCTACTTTGCCGTGATCGCCGCTTAACAGCAGCTCCGGCACCTTCAACCCCCGGAATTCCGGAGGACGTGTGTATTGCGGATATTCCAGCAGCCCCATCGAATGAGACTCCTCCACCGCCGACTCGCCATCGCCCAGCACCCCCGGCAACAACCGGATCACCGCATCGGCGATCGCCATTGCCGCGATATTTCCACTGGACAGAACGAAGTCTCCGATAGATATCTCCCGGTCTACGACCAGGTCGATAAACCGCTGATCCACGCCTTCATAATGTCCGGCGACGAGGATCAAATGCTCCTCTTTCGCCAGTTCCTGTGCCAGACGCTGATTCATCACCTCACCTCTCGGCGAAGTCAATATCACCATGCTTCCGGCACCTCTGACCGACTCGACCGCCCTGGTCAGCACATCGGGAACCATCAACATTCCCGGTCCGCCTCCGTAAGGCTTCTCATCGACTGTACCCCGGGCATCCGCCGCGAATCGCCGCACATCAACCGCATTTACCGAAATCACCCCTTTTCTGGCAGCCCGTCCGATGATACTCTCACCCAACGGGCCGGGAAACAACTCCGGAAAAAGTGTCAATATGTCGATCCGCATAGACACCCGCTATCTCAATCCAATCAACTGTCCGTCAATCCATCACATCGACAGACACCCGTTTACGCTGTCTGCCGGCGGCTCCGCTGACCAATGAACGGATCGCCATGATGGTTTTGCCGCGTTTACCGACGATTTTTCCGATATCTTCCTTGCTGCAGCGGATCTGAATAGTCGCGCCCTCGCTGCTCTCCACAGTGGAAATTCTGACCTCATCCGGATTATCGACCAGAGATTTGACCACATAATCCACAAATGATTCCAAATCCTGCAAAGAACCTCTGCCGCCAGTCGCGGCGGAAACGCTCTTACTGCCGCCGAAAAGGAAGCCGAATAATTTCTTAAACATCGGAACTTACTCCAATCAAGCCTCGGCAGGAGCTTCAGCAGCTTCAGCAGCAGCTTTAGCTTCGGCTTCGGCAGCGGCTTTGGCTTTCGCCTTCTTGGAAATATTCGCCGGACGGACACGATCTTTCAAAACGACACCGGTACGGGCGCGATCGACGATATCTTTGACCGTCTCGGACAATTCTGCACCGACACCGGCCCAGTAGTCGATCCGGGCAAGATCGATCTTCTCTTCCTTGCTGCGCGGATTGTAGAAACCCACTTCTTCGATCGCTTTGCCGTCACGGCTGGAACGCTGATCCATCACCACGACCCGGAAACAGACCGCATTGCGGGTTCCGGTACGTTTCAATCTGATTCTGACCATAAAACTGTTTACCTCTTGTTAATATTCGTTTCTTCACGTTTCACTTTTCCCGTTCGCAACCACTGACAAGAGGTACAGCTACGTTACAGAAATCCCGGTTTTCCGGCGACTTCCCCCTCTTTTCAGGTGCGACGAACCGACAGGCCCAGAGGATTTCGGCCATAGGTCCATGCATTACGCATCTGCAAAAGTCTTATAATATACTGCTTGTTGAAAGATTATGCAAATTTTTCAGTAAAAAATCCCGCTTTTTTTTGCATTTTTCCGCTTTTGCCCCGGATAAATCCGGCAAAAACAGATTTCTCCGTCCGGAGATCACCCGGCAATGCCGTTTTTGCAGCAGGTTTGAAGCGCATCGATCGTCCGGTCGGTCGCGCCCCGGTGGATATTGATCGCCGCACTGGCCCGGTCACCGAATTCCCGGCGCAATTCAGCGGAAGATATCAGCCGGCGGAGTGTCGGCTGCAATTCTGCATCGCTGCAGCAGAACACCGCTTTATTCTCTTCCAGCACTTTCAGAATGTACCGGAAGTTACGCAATACCGTCCCGGTGACGATCGGTTTGCTCAGCAACGCCGGTTCGATCAGGTTATGTCCTTCATCATGTCCGGCAAAACTTTTTCCCATGATCACCACGTCAGCTCCATTCATCAGCTGCAGCATCTCTCCGGTCGTATCTGCCAGCAATATGTCCATCTCTTTTTCCGGCAGACCGGCATCACTGCGCCGGGCAAATTCCACGTCTTTACCGGCCAGCAATCCGGCAATGTCATCGCCTCTTTCGGCATGCCGGGGGACAATCACCAGCTTCAAAGCCGGAAACTCCTTTTTCAGAGCGATAAACTCATCCGTGATCAACTCTTCCTCCCCCGGATGGGTGCTGGCACCGAAAAGAATGATGTTTTCCGGAGCATTGCCCAAATAACCATGCAGAATGTTTTCATCCGGCAGTGCCGGGATACGCTGGTCGAACTTCATATTTCCGGTCACCTGCACATTTGCCCGTGGCGAAACGGACAGAAACCGCTGCATATCAGATTCTGATTGGGTCAGAATCAACGAAAATTTGCGGAGTAGCGGGGAGAAAAAGAGTTTGCCCAGCCGCCGGTAACCTTTGGCCGAGTGATCCGACATGCGGGCATTCACCAGCAGCACCGGAATCTTTTTCGCCGATGCCACTGAAATCAGATTCGGCCATATTTCTGTTTCAAATATCACCAGTCCGGCCGGCCGGAGCAGACGAAAAACCCGCCTCACCATCCAGGGAAAATCCAGCGGACAGAATATTACCGCCGTATTCTCCGGACAACGGTTGCGCGCCACATCCTGCCCGGTCGTCGTCGTGGTCGAAATAATGAATTTCTGCTCCGGGAAACGCTGCAGATAACGGCGGATCATCGAAATCGCCACCACCGTTTCCCCGACACTGACCGCGTGAATCCACACCGCATCGCGGAATCCGGATAACTCTTCTTTGCGGGAACCGAAAAAACCGAAACGCTCCCGGTAGGTACTTTTCCAACCGCCGCGACTGCGGTACTTCAGGATCAATTCCGGCAGAAAAAAGATAAACCCCAGCGGCATCAGCAAATTGTATATGATCAAACCTATCATCTGTCAATCCGTAAAATGTGTAAGTATATAATTCACTGCGCTCTCCATATCCGGCAGAATCTTGGTACAGTATTTGACCATCCAGGGACTGCATTCCCGGTATTCAAACGGAGAAAACGCCACGATAAACTTTCCGAGATCATGGGCAGCATAAAAAACCTCCATACTGGTACCGATGCTCGGCTTACTGTAATTGACCAGAATCAGATCCGCCTCACGGACATCACGCAGGTCAAATTCCACGATCTCATTGGCACTGTCAACTTCCCGGTCAACGAATTTGCGCCTCATGGGATCAAGCAGCACAAATTTATCACCCAGCATGATTTTGGCATTGTTCCGCCACTCTCTGGCAACTCCGCCGACCTCATCCATGATCGGACCGGAAAGATATATTTTGCGGTATTCCTCGCTCATAACTCCACCTTTTCAAATATCGGCCAATTCCGGAACCAGACGGCGGATCATATCAGCAGAGAGCTTCGTGACTTCCGCAGAATCATTGCACTGCAGTGCTTTGTCCACCAATTCCGCACACTCATGCATGGAAAAGCTGCGAACCAGTTTTTTCACCAGCGGCATCGATCCGGGCGACATACTCAATTCATTGACCCCCAACCCCAGCAGAAACGGGACCATTGTCATATCTTCTGCGATCTGTCCGCAAACCGCGACCGGAATATTCTGTTTGACCGCCTCACCGACAGTATATTTTATCAACCGCAGCACTGCCGGATGAGCCGGACGGTAAAGGTGTCCGACTCTTTCATTGCTCCGGTCGGCAGCGATCGTATACTGGATCAAATCATTGCTTCCGATGCTGAAAAAGTCAGCTTCGACGGCAAAACGGTCAGCGATCATCGCCGCTGCCGGAGTTTCGATCATCACCCCCAGCGGAATCGAATCGGCAAAAGGTATCTGTTCCGCCAGCAGCTGCGCTTTTAATCCGGCGATAATCTCTTTGGTTTCCAGAAGTTCATCCATACAGCTGATCATCGGCAGCATGATCTGCATATTTCCGTGTACTCCGGCGCGCATCAACGCCCGCAGCTGGGTATCGAAAATATCCCGTCTCTCCCGCAAACACAAGCGGATTCCCCGCAAACCGAGAAACGGATTCTGTTCAGCGGCGCGGAAAATGCCGCTGCTGAGCTTGTCTCCGCCGATATCCAGTGTGCGGATCGTCACCGGATCGTTTCCGGCAGATATCATCAATTTCTTATAAATCTCGTACTGCTCATCCTCATCCGGCAGATTGTTCTCATCCATAAAAAGAAATTCCGTCCGGAAAAGGCCGATTCCGCCTGCCCCGTTTTTGCGTATCTCCGCGTAATCCTCGCCATCTTCCACATTGGCAACGATCTCCACCGCAAAGCCGTCAGTTGTTTCCGCCCGCAGATCGCGGTTGCCGGATAACTGCCGGTAAAGCTTTTCAGCTTCCAGATTTTTCAACCGGTATGCCTCCTCGGTCCCGGCATCGGGATTGATGATGACCTTGCCGCTGAATCCGTCAATAATCAGCTTATCCGCCACCGTCAGGCTGTCCAGCAATTCCCGGGGAAAACCTACTACCGCCGGCAGCATCATGGAACGTGCCAGAATCGCCGTGTGGCTGGTGGCACTGCCGGTCTCCACTGCAAACCCCAGCACCTTTTCCCGGTCCAACCCGGCAGTTTCCGACGGAGTCAATGTTGGAGCAATCACTATTCGCGGCTCATCGTAAGCCAGTATCCTCTCTCCGGCATCGGCCATATTTCCGGCGATACGGTGTCCCACATCGCGGATGTCGATGGCTCTTTCCTGCAGATAAACATCCTCCACTGCCGAAAATGCGGCAGCGAACTTTTCCACTGCCCGGTACACCGCTGATTCGGCATCGTAAAGTTCTTCAGAGATCCCCTTTTCCACCTCGGAGATCATCATTCTATCCTCGACCAGCAGCAAATGGGCCTCGAAAATATCGGCCTCATTGTCATAAAGTTTTTTCCGCAGCCGGGTCTGCAATTCAGCAAGTTGTTCTTTGGTAACGGCAAGAGCTGTGTGGAATTTTTCCAATTCAAATGCCACCTGCTCCGGAGTGATCGTTGTATTTTTGCCGTGATCGGCCACACTGTGCAGTATCATAACTCTGCCGATGGCGATTCCGGGAGCAACCGGAGTAGCCTGAACAGTACAACTGGGAACGCGCATCATTCCGCCTCCGGAGTCAGTTTTCGTCAAAATTACGGTTGAAATATTCCACGAATTGTTCCACTGCCGCGTCGGCATCATCTCCGACGGCGATCAATTCCAATTCGGTATCCTTACAGGCAGCCAGCATCAACATCGCCAGCACACTGCGGCAATCTGCCGCGCTGCCTTTGCCATCGGTACGGCGGAGTTTCAAATCAGCTTTAAACCGGTTGGCGATATGCACCAGCTGGGCTGCCGGACGGGCATGAAGTCCCATCGGACTGCCGACAGTAACGGTTCTGATCACTTGAGCTGTCATCCCGGAAACTCCTTTTTTTACCGGTTGCGCCGGAAAAAATCCGGCTCATTAAAAATCATCCCGGCCACCCCAAAACAAGAGTGCCCGGAAATTTAACACTTCCTTAATATATCACCCTAATGGCATTTTTTCAAACTGTTCCTGTTGAGTTTGAGCGATTTCAGCGTATATTTATGAATAGAGGAGCTGTTTGCGGAACTTTTACCGCAGAAAAACAACAACCACGAGGAGGAAAAAAAAATGAAACCGTTTTACCTGTCGATCCTGACCATCGCTGCGCTCATCGCGCTTGTCACCATCCTGCTGCTGCCGTCGGGCAATGCCCAGAGCAGCAACAGTCAGGAATTCACCCCCAGCCGCTTCGTCATCACCGCCGCCGAGATCAATGTTCTTTCCCCGCAGATGAATGGCAGTCATGCCACCCAGAATGTCCTGGTAAAAATGGATACTGTCACCGGCAGATCGTGGATACTGCAACTGGAAGTCGCCGGCGGCAATGAACCGCGTGTCCGCACTTCCGCCTGGCGGGAACTGGGGTTCCGGGCAAAATAACCGCAGCTGCACCTTGCATTTCTGTAAAAAAACGTGTATATTAAACTCCGTTCAATATAAAAACGGGAATTCCCTGATTTTCCGGTAACATATTAAAAAAACGGAGTTTATCATGTCATTGTCTTATCTGATCGGTCTTATTGTCCGGCTGTTTTTGCTGCTGACCCCATTTTTTGTACTTTCGGTCTTTGTCGCCACCTGCGACGAGATGGAATCCGGCGCACGTCACCGGCTGGCAGTCCGGACCGGTTTTGCTGTTATCTGTGCGACCGTAATACTTTATCTTTTCGGGAAAGTGATATTCGAGTGTCTGGGAATTTCGCTGAACGCCTTTCAGATCGGAGCCGGACTGGTGCTGATGCTCAACGGGATCGACATGGTTCGCAGTTCCCTGCCGAAAAACCGGCAGCTGGATGATAACGGCGATCCGGCCGTCGTTCCGCTGGCGATCCCCACCACCGTCGGCCCCGGTACTATCGGTACCCTGCTGGTCATGGGTGCTTCCGCCGCCAGCAGAGCGCATGAACTCGGTTCATCACGCTGGCTGATGCTCCTGGTGGAACTTGCCGCCATCATCATCGCCGGAACCGGCGTAGGGCTCATGCTCTACTATTCAGAAAATATCAACCGGCTGCTCAAAGATAAGGGTGTGCGGATATTGAGTAAACTCACCGGCATGTACATCGTTGCTCTGGCGGCGCAAATCATCTTTGATGGCGTGCGCGGATTTTTGCACATCAGCTGACAAGCTGCCAAACCGCATTCCCGTAAAAATTTTGATGTGCCTTCTTTCTGCCGCATCCGGCTTCAGGGAAAGCACATCAATTTTATAACAGACGGCATTTCTGCATATCCGGAATCATCCGGATTTTTATTTTACATCTGCGTGATAATACGGCATATCCGGCCAGTTTCCCTCCAATATTTTATCAAGTTCGCTGCGGCTCAGAGATTTGACATTGCCGCCGCCGTTCAGCACATTGGCCCCTCCAGTATGCCGTTCAGCCGCATCATCGGCAAAGTTGCTGCCCAAAACATGAGAATCAGAAGGACTTTTCACACTGCCGTACAAACGGTGAAGTGCATCTGTAAACATCAGCTTTTGTCAAGGGATAATTGCAATGACCGCTTCCGGAACAGAAAAAAGAAAGACCGTTGCGATCCCGGCGGATTTTGCAACGGTCTTCCGAATATATTCGCGCTTACTGCTGATTGTTGGCGAAATATTCCAGCAGTTCCGGTTCCAGCTGCGGAACTTCCTGCGGCATATTGCCTTTGCGCATTGAGTAGTGAGCCAGCACTCCGGCAGCAACCGCATCACGCGCGGCAACCGGGTTGGCATTGGTTTTCGCGCCATTGACCACGAAGTCGAGGAAGTTGTCCACGATCGGGCCATCAGCACCACCATGCGAACCGGTGGCAGGTTTGAGATGATAGACCAGATCCGGAGTTTCCCGGGGGCCGCGTGCAGTCCAGACATGGATCTCACACTTGCCGGAATCACCGATATTCTCCACCCGGCCTTTGGTACCGATAAAAGTATAATTGCGTTCAGCATCCGGAGAGTAATGACACTGCATATAGGTCGCCTGTGCGCCGTTGGCCAGCTGCATCAGAATCATATTGTGATCTTCCACATCGATCACCGGAGAAAATCCGGTCTGTTCCAGCGGCGGATAATGTTCATTGCTCCAGGAGGCATTGCCTTCGGTATCCGCACTCCGGCGGGCGCATTTATCATAAACACTCAGCATTCCCATACCGACCACCCGGCGGGTGCTTGATCCCATCAGCCAATGCATCACGTCGATATCATGCGCGCCCTTCTGCAGCAGCAGACCGCAGGTGTTTTTCTGTTCGGAGTGCCAGTCGCGGAAGTAGGCATCGCCGCCGTAGTTGATAAAGTGACGGCACCAGCCGCACTGGATCTCACCGATCATGCCGGAATCAATAACCTCTTTCATCTTGAGTACAGAGGGGAAATAACGCATGTTATGGCCGAGGAAAAGCTTGCTCTTGGTCCGGTATGCCGTACGGAGGATCCGGTCACAACCCTCAAGGGTGATGGCCATCGGTTTTTCCAGATAAACCGCTTTACCGGCTTCCAATGCGGCGACGGCCTGCTCCTCGTGACAATAGTCCGGGCTGGTGATGAATACGATGTCGATATCCTTATTGGCCAAAACTTCCCGGTAATCTTTCACCAGAGTGGCATTGGGAAACTCCTCGCAGAAACTTTTATGCCCATACTCTCTGTCGCGCAACGGCATATCAAATGGGTCCGCCCCCATGACGATCTCAAATCCTTTATCAACCCGATGGGCCTGCCATGCATGTCTGCCGCGTCCGTGAGCCCCGATAACGCCGATTTTGTAAGTTTTCATAATCCACCTTTTTGTTTGCTTACGGCCATTCCCGGCCGTGTTTGACGATATAAGATAACCCCGTCTGCAACTTTTTCAAGCGTAATGTAAAAAAAGATATATTTTTTGCAGAATTTAAATATACCTTCAGCCCGGCCGCCGCCTCTCACCCCAATATTCCGACAGCACAGAAAAGCGGAGTTTTATCCTCTTTCTCCCCCGAAACAGTGAATTTGCCGTCACTTCCGGTTGCCGCTTTCAGAAAAACACTTTCCCCGAATTGCCCGGAGGAAAGATAATTGAACTGGACTTCCCTGACCTGCGGAGAGACCTCCTGCAGCACATCACCCAATACATCGACCGTCCAGCGGGCGTAAACCGCATTATTCAGGTGACGGTTCAAATCGACATCACCGGCCCCGATCCGTCTTTCGGCACAAATATCTGTCTCCGGCAGCTCCAGATTGTCCATATCCGGAAAAAACTTCTCCACCTCCGGCAGTTCCAGTATCTCCGGCGGCAATACCTTCCTGGCATTCACCGGCCGGCCGGAAAGCATATTCACCGGCAGCCAGAAACTGCCGGCGTATCCGGCCCGTCTGCCGCCGGAAAGTAGTTCATAACAGCGATGGGCAAAGATCCGCTGAACTCCGGACGGATAGGTCCGCACATCCAGCATATCGCCCAATTTCAAGGGATGATCAAGCCGGATCTTCAACCGGCTCAACACCCAAATGAGCTTCATCTCCGCCAGTTCACTCATTCCGACATTGAGAAATTGGGCGTGTTCAGCTGCTGCATCCTGCAGGCGGTCAAGCAGACAATTCAATTTCAAACCGCCGTCAGCATCGCACTCATGATGCCGGATGTTTCCGGAAATATGATGTTGATACATAAAAACTCTCCGCAAATTCAGATGATATCGTAATAATATAGCACTTCCCCGCCCGAAAACAAGCAGCTGCAACTTGAAATTGCTCCTCTTTGGCGTTATATTAATCATATTGTCATTGTTGCGGAATTAACCGTTGTCAAAACAAGGAGTACAAAAATGGTTGACTACAAAACCCTCGGTCTGGTGAATACGCGTGAGCTTTTCGCCAAAGCGGTCAAAGGCGGATATGCCATCCCCGCCTACAACTTCAACAATATGGAACAGCTGCAGGCTATCGTCCAGGCTTGCGTCGAAACCGAATCCCCGCTGATCCTCCAGGTCTCCAAAGGCGCGCGTGAATACGCCAACCAGACACTGCTGCGCTACATGGCGCAGGGTGCGGTGGAATATGCAAAAGAGATCAATAACGGCAAAGCCATTCCGATCGTGCTGCACCTCGATCACGGTCCGGATTTTGAAACCTGCAAAAGCTGTATCGACTACGGTTTTTCCAGCGTGATGATCGACGGCAGCCACCTCTCCTATGAGGAAAATATCGCTCTGACCAAAAAAGTCGTTGAATACGCCCACGCTCACGATGTCA
>JAGBZM010000056.1 GCA_017628235.1 Lentisphaeria bacterium
CTGAAACAATTTTTTCTGCTTCAGCGGCAGGGTCGATGATAAATAATTCGCTGGATTCCGGCATAAATACCAGAAAGCAGTTGGTGGCAAATGGACCGAGAGGAAGTTGTTTGAGAATCATAAAAAATCACTCCACTGTAAAAAGTATTTTCCGATTATTGATATTATTTATTTTCCGGTGGATATCAAGCATGATGCCGAAATTTTCCGGCGGCACCAGAAAAGAAGTTTTTTTCACCTGACAGCGCAATTTCAATTTTCCGGAGTCAGTTATCTTCCCCTCGAAACAGAACTTCCGCGCTCCGGAAAGATGTACTTCCGGTTCTCCGTAAAAATTCCGGACACTCCGGAACCCGGCCGGCAAAGTCAGGGAGTAGTTTATGGTCAAACTTTCCGAAACAGCTTCCAGATAAGGTGTCTGCCGTTTTTTTGCCGGAAGTGCCGCCAGTTTGGACAGCATCGCAAATCCCGGCAATTCCAGAACGGCAAACTTTCCTGTGCGCACCGCGATATCCGGAATATCCAAAGTAACACTCAACTCCGAACTGTTTTTTCTTGTTTCCGGAGTAAATTTCCAGTTGACCACCTTGGCCTGCGGCGAAAGTGCGGCGGCAAATTTCTCGATATACTGTTTTTCCAGAGCCGGAGTAAAACGGGCGAAACGTTCTTTTTCCCGTTCCTGCAGCGAGCCGTAAAATTGGCAGGTCCAGCTGACCCGCGCTCCGAGATCACGATCCAACACGATATCACACCACACTTCGCGATTACGTTCCGAATCACCGTACATCAGATAGTCGACTACCTGTCCGTCAAGAACAATACAGTCCTCATGGCGTAAAACTCCCGGCACACCGTACAAACCGGAATCATTGAGTATGTGTCCCTCTGTCTGAACCAGCAGTCTGGTGTAACAATTCTGCGGGAACTCCTGCAATGTCTTTATTTTCGCGCCTGTTCCCGGGAACTCCAGCAGCGGAATAAAAACATACTCGATCCCCAGAGCATGAAGCATAGCCGCCATCAGTATGGCGCGGTCGGCATTGCTGCCGTACCCATCATGTAAAATGGTTTCCGGCAGAGAAAATTCCAGTTCCTTCAGTTCATTCAACGGCAGAGGATTTTCCCGGATATGTTTATATACGAACTTCTCTACTGCATAAGCGGTATGCTTTGCTTTGTAAGCCTCTTTATCACGGACGGCTGCTCCCGGAACAGGGATATCTGCGGCAATTTTCCGGGCAAGAGCTGTGATTTCCGGAGTGAGCTGCCGGGCCTTCTCCCCGGCGATGCGGCCGATCCGGGCAAACAATTCAGAATTATTGCCGGAAGATATACGTACCGACGGGACAAAAAGTTCCAGCGGCGGCTGCCCCGGTTCATCCGGAACTGCCGGAGAATTTTCCACACTGTACCGGCGAATGATCTGTTTACCGCCGAAAGAAGCTGAATGCTGTACCCCCTCCGGAATATCAGAAATCTTCAATTTCATCCGCGCCGGATGCACGATCGTCAATTCCCGCAACCGGGCGGGCAGCTTATCCATCGTCAGAAATTCAGTATAGAAAAACGGGTGGCCGGAGGTACTTTTTTTCACGGTACAATCAATGACACTGCCGACATCCACTCCCGGGAATGTCACCACACTCAGCTTGCGTTTCAAATACCGGGGCGCAGCGGCATTCCCCGGGTCATCCATCTGCCGGATATCTTTTGCGGCAAGCTGATGTCTGCCTCCTTTGGAATCGGTGATCGTCGCACTGATCTGCAGCGTTTCCACGCCTTCCACCCAGGGAACGGTCACATTGGCATGCTCCTTTATTCCGGCGTAATTATGTATTTTGAGTGAAAAGGTGGTGTTTTCCTCCCATTTGCTGTGATCCGTGATCCGGCAGATCCGGGAATGTTTCAGTATTTCAGCGTTGCTCTTTTCAGCAGAATAACTCGCTTTTTTGCGGCTTACCGGATAACTCTGCCACATTTTACCGGCGCGGGCAACTGCGGATTTGAATTTACCGTAATCATCCGGCCGGATCAGCATCGAATCAACCGCAAACACGAATTGTTCATTCAATTTGCCGCCGGCCAACCAACTTTTACCGGAACCCCGGAATAATCCCGGTTCATCCAATGCAAATGCTTCCGGCATATCGCAACTGATCCCGTTCGGCATATCCAGTGTTATCTTTTCTCTCACCATCCGGGGCATCGCCTGCAGTGGGAAACGGCGTTCATCCAATGCCGTAAAGGTATAAAGCGAATCGAGCATTCCGAAAGCAAATGCTCCACGCGGCACCTGAATGACCTGCCGGTCGCTCAGATCGTTCCCGGTACCGGATGTTTTCCCGCACAAGCGCACTTTAAGCGGCGAACTCATATCCCGGATATTCCCCGGGGTGATATCAAAATCGGTCAACTCCGTACCCGGCATACTTTTCTGCATTCCAGCAGCGAAAAAACTCCGGATATCATCCGCGCTCCACCGGGAAAGAGCATCCCGGTACATATTGTCATAAATACCGGAAAAATTCAGGGTCATCTCCAGAATACCTTTCTCCATCCTGGTGTCGATTTCCAGCAGATTGCTTTCGGCCTTGACGGTCGGAGCAAAGCGGAGCGTATCACCCTGCGGTTTGGCAACCAAATAGGGGAAACCGGCCAGAAAACCGGGGAAAAGTTCGGTGGTACTTTCAAAGGTCGGGTCCATAAGCGTGTATTCGCCATCGGCCTTTTCCACCGCGACAATGGCGTGATTGAAATAAATATTGGCGATTTCCCAGTCTTTGGGAGATCCGGACATGAACAACACCAAATATGCCTTGAAACCGGCCAGTCTCAGCATCGACGTCAACAGTGCCGCTTTGTCCCGGCACACGCCGTGACGCTGATTGAATGTCTTATCCACATCATGCGGTTCATACCCCGGTGCAGTATCTTCATCCGTCACCCCGGTATAACGGATATTCTGGGAGACAAATTGAAACAATGCAGAAATCTTATCGGAATCACTCAGCTTGCCAGCGGTCAACTCTGCAGTTTTTTCTTTCATAGCCGGGTTGACTTTTTCCAGATGCGGAACACATAACCGGTCATACCAACGGGAAATATCCTCCCATGATTTCACTGTGGAAGTCAATACTCTCTGGACACAACTGTACATGGGCGGCATGGCACTTTCCGGAACGGCAGGCGGCACATCTCCGGCGGTCCAGGCATAAATTGTACGCTGGCCGTTCCCGGTTTTTCTGAATGTGAGAGTCCCGGGAACTTCATCTTTAACGCAGAAATAAAGCGGTTTATCAGCCGGCATGTCGATAATATATTCATATTTTTTGATTGGAAAATCCGCCTGCAGTACAGCAATATCACTGAATTCTCCGGGCATTCGGGGCCTGGTGATCTTTTCGCAGGTGGTGATTTCCAGAATATCCCCCGCCTGCAATCCGGGAACCGTAACACTCAATACTTTCTGATCCGGATCAAAAATCGCCGATTCCATCTGGCTGCTCTCTACAGCCAGCGAAGAATTCTTTTCCGGATCCAGCACCGTACGTGTCCCATCCGGCCGGACCGTCGCCAGATGAGTGACCATAATCGTACCGTACGCAGAGTTGAAATGCAGCGGCAGCACCTGCATTTTTTTCACCCCGTCGTAGTTCAGTATCCGGTAAACACACCGGTCCGTCACCTGACAGGTGCCGTCTGCATTGACGGTCACCTCTTCACGGTCATCGAGCAGAATAACCGATGCTTCCGGCTGAGCCGCCGCCCATAACTGCAAAACCAGAAATACCGCCAGCAATCCGGTGAAAATTTTCATAACTCCACATTCCACAAATTATAAATATGTCCAAAGAATAATTTACACCCATTTCCCCTTTTCATCAAGGAAAAGTGAGGTGGTTTTTGAAAAAAATGCGCCTAATATCCGGCAGCGATTTGATTTTTTATCAAACCGCGACTATATTAATAGATGACAAAGTGATTTGTTGTAATTAATTTTAACGGAATGAGGATAAAAATGGGACAGCAGCACAACAAGATCGAAAAACGCAACCGGCGCAAAGCTTATCTCGCCCGCAAGCGTGAGCAGATCAAAGCCCTGATCAAAAAATAATCTCTTTTTGATCGCAAATCGGCCGGAAGCGGAATTCTTCTTTTTACCATCTGGTATCTCGGAGAAGTCGGTTTCCGGCTCAAGTTTTTTTCGAGGCAATCATGAAAAATCTGCGTATCGGTCAAGGTTTCGATGTTCACAAGTTTGCAGAAAAACGCAAACTGATCCTCTGCGGGGTGGAGATTCCCCACACTCACGGTCTGCTCGGTCACAGTGATGCAGATGTCGCGGTTCACGCCCTGATGGATGCCCTGCTCGGAGCATTGGCTCTGGGGGATATCGGCATGCACTTCCCGGACAAAGACCCCGGATACGCCGGGGCAGACAGTATGGAACTGTTGAAAAAAGTACTTGCCCTGCCGGAATTTGCCGGATATGAATTGCTCAACTGTGACTTGACGATCATTGCCCAGCAGCCGAAACTCGCGGCTTACCGGCAGGAGATGTGCCGCCGGATCGCCCAAACCGGGAATTGGGATATTTCGCAGATTTCAGTAAAATTCACCACCACAGAAAAACTCGGATTTACCGGCCGGAGCGAGGGTATCGCCGCCAGTGCCGTTGTCCTTTTGGGAAAAGCAGGTGACTGATGGATAATTCAAAAAATGCCGCAGTTCCGGTCAAAATCGAATTGATCGATGACTTCACCGGGCGGATCGCCCTGACTCCGGCGCAATTCCGGAAGCAGATCTCCGGCAAATGGCAGCTGGAAATCGATGGTGTGCGCCACTCATTCGGTCAATTTCTGCTCCGTGAACTGCCGCCGGGCGAACCCCGGGAGATACTGCTCTCGGTGGAAGTACCCGATGCCGTTTTCAATGCTGAAGCAATATTGATCATCCGGCTTTTTGATGAAAATGATCTGCCGATCACAACGGCCGGATTTTCCATGCCGGTTCCGGCTCATCTGCCCCCGGCCGCCCCGGCGGCGGAATATATTACCGGAGTACGTTTCGATCTCTCGCAGGCCATCATTTCCAGCGGTAAACTGTCAGCAACGATCAATGCCGACGGCATTCGGGAGTTGTACTACAATGGCGAAAAACTCCTCACCTGCGGCCCGCGTCTGTCCCTCTATCGGGCAGGAAAAACTGCCGGAACACTGCATTCTTTACAGCTCGACCGGCTGCGGATATCACCCGACCGGTTTGTTTCCGATGGTCAGAGCGTGGAATCACATGCGCTGGTGCTGCCATCCAGAATGGAACTTGATGAACTGGAATTCACCCAAAAATTCACCCCGCAGAATGACGGCAGCATCCGTTATGATGCCCAGTTTGTTGTGCCGGAATCTTTTTCCGGCATCCCCCGTCTGGGAGTGGTCATGCGTCTGCCCGGAAATATGGAAAAAGTCTCCTGCTTCGGCAGGCAGCCGGTAAATTCGGAACTTCCGGGCGCAATAAAAACTCTCTCGCATACAACCGTCTCAGAAGTTTCCCGCCAATACCTTGACGGCGGATACTATCAGGAGGTGAAGTTTGTCGCTCTCGGTGATGAAACCGGAAAGCAGCAGTTGAAAATTTTCAGTACCGGTACGCCATTTTCCTTTACGGTGATGAAATTCAGCGAAAACTCGATCGCTGATGCCGCTGCCGCCGGGAAAGAGTTACCCGCAGAAGAATCCGAAGTATACCTTTACATCGACTGCCGCAACGGTGACAGTCAGGCGGTTAAGGCCGGTGTCTGCCGGATGACCCTCTTTTTTACCATATGATTTACCGCTGATTTTGTGTTCCTGATAAAAATATCGGGGCTGCCGGCAACCTGCTTGAGGTTTCACGACAGCCCCTGAATTTTTTATACCTGACTTTCAGGTAAATTATGCCTTATTGTGCCGTTTGCGGACTTTCGCAGCAGCATTTTTGATACCTTCGATGGTATCAGCGATGTTCTGCTCAGTCAAACGCGGATGCATCGGGATATTCAGCTCGCGTTTGTAGAAAAATTCGCTGGCTTTCGGACACTGATCCGGATCATAACCCATCTGCTTCAAACCGGTGAAGTGGAAAGTCGGCTGATAGTGCAGAATGCCCTGAACGCCCTCTTCCTCATACAGCACGCGCATGAATTCATCACGGCTGCCGCCCAGCTTTTTCTCATCCACACAAACCGTGTAGAGGTGGAAGCTGTGGTAGCAATCTTCCGGCTCGTAAACCGCCTCGATACCTTCGATATCCTGGATTCCGGCAGTGATCTGGTGCGCGATATCACGCCGTTTGTTGATCAGCATATCCAGCTTATCCAACTGGCAGCAGCCGACCGCCGCCTGGATTTCATTCATCCGGTAGTTGCTGCCCCAGTGACCATTCCAGGGAATCACATCAAAGTGTGCCGGCAGCCAGTATTCGATCGGATCGCTCTTTTTGCAGGTGATCTTTCCGAAATTCCAGACCGGATTGTTGATATCCGCCAACTGATCGTTCCAGCTCTGCGGCTGATTGCTCATGCAGCGCAGGTTCTGAATACCTTTGGCATATTCATCGTTATTGGTGGTGATCATACCACCCTCACCGCAGGTGGTGATGTTCTTCAAGCTGTGGAAGCTGAATGCACCGGCATCACCGATGGAACCGGCCATGCGGCCTTTATAGGAAGAACCGGTGGCATGCGCGCAGTCTTCGAGAACTTTCAAGCCGTATTTCCGGGCAATTTCCATGATCGGGTCCATATCCACCATCAAACCGGCGTAGTGAACAACGTAGATCGCTTTGGTTTTCTTCGTGATCTTACGTTCAACATCTTCCGGATCAAGGTTGAATGTGCGCGGATCAATATCCGCAAACACCGGAATACCACCCTCTTTCAGAATCACCAGACTGGTGGCCACAAAGGTATTCGGCGTGACAATCACTTCATCGCCGGGTTTAATATCAAACAACTGCGTAACCACATGCATACCAGTGGTACAGTTGGAACACGCATAAGCATATTTAGTACCATGTTTCTGCGCGAATTTGGTCTGGAATTCCTGGGTTTTCGGACCCATCGTAAGCGTATCCTGCTTCATCGCCGCCAGAGCAGCCTGCTCCTCGGCTTCGTCATAGATACTGCCCATGAATGAATACGGAACTTTCAGTTTCACGCCGTCATCGGTGGCGTAGCTGCTGGTAATACCGCCCTCGGTATTGCCGCCGGTGTAGTGTTTTTTGTCAATAGCCATGACAACCTCCCTTGTTTCTCCAGAAAATCTCCCTGCGGACGCACGGCGTCCTCGCCGCTCGAGCTCTGCTCTCGGCGGTTCCAGTCGATTATTCCGGAGGCCTCGCCCTGCGGTCCTCAACGGCTTTCGCCTTGATCGTCCCTGCGGGTAAGGTTTTATTAAATTGTTATTTTTCCAGAAAATCTCCCTGCGGACGCACGGCGTCCCCGCCGCTCGAGCTCTGCTCCCGGCACTTCCAGTCGATTATTCCGGAGGCCTCGCCCTGCGGTCCTCAACGGCTTTCGCCTTGATCGTCCCTGCGGGTAAGGTTTTATTAAATTGTTATTTTCCCAGAAAATCTCCCTGCGGACGCACGGCGTCCCCGCCGCTCGAGCTCTGCTCCCGGCACTTCCAGTCGATTGTTCCGGAAACATATATTTTCAACTCATGCTCCGGTGCGGCATATCGCCGCGCGCTAATATTATATCATAACTGAACACAAAAAGCAAACTGTTTTCCTAAAAAAGTCCGGTAAATTTAACAAAAACGCACTATTATCTATACAATTTTTTGTACAACTCTTGTTTTATAATACTATTTTGGATTAAAAATCTAAAATACTCCAACTTTTTCCCGACGTTTATGCAAAAAAAATACCGTCCCGGAAAAACCGGAACGGCAATCAGCAAAATAATTATCACTGCACCACACAATGCAACCCGACCCCGGATGGCAGTTTACGCCCGGTGCTTTCAGGAATGAACATCTCTCCAGCCTCGATTTCGGCTGAATTTCCAGCCACTTCCCGCACCATTCTCTCCAGAACCAACAGAGAAAATCCCGGCGAATGGCAGCTCAAAACGATTCTGAACGGCCGGTCATCCTTACGCAAGGCCAGACAATTCCGCAAAAGCTGCGGCAGATCGCTCTCAATTTTCCAGAGCTGTCCGGAAGTTCCCCTGCCGAATGTCGGCGGATCAAGCGCGATCAGATCGTACCGGTTGCCCCGCCGCAATTCCCGGTTGACAAATTTGTTAACATCATCCGCGATCCAGCGTATTGTCTGCGGCACATCCGGATTCAGAGCCAGATTCTCTTTGCCCCACTCGATCATCCCCTTCGCAGCATCCAGGTGACACACCCGCGCACCGCCGGAAGCCATTGCGATCGACCCCAATCCGGAATAAGCAAAGAGATTCAGTGTATCCATATTCCGGCAATTTTCCCGGAAAAACTTCCAGTTGCCGAATTGTTCTGCGAAAAATCCCAGATGCCCGAAACTTGTCGGCTTGATCTGCATATTCACTCCGCCCCACTGCGCGCTCCACACCTCCGGAAGCCGGTCGTAATTGCGCCATTTGCCGTGTCCGGAACTGTCCCGGACAAACTCGGCATCAGCGGCCCGCCACTCGGATTCCGGCAAAGACGGCTGCCAGAATGCATTCAACGCCGGACGGATCAGCCGGAATCGGCCGACCTGTTCGAGCTTTTTAAGATTGCCGCTGTCCAAAAGTATGTAATCATTCATCTTCAATTCACTCCTGCGCCTGCGAAATTATTTCGCCGCGCCGCACCGTCATCAACGGCCGGTTGGTATGCTGTTCAAATATTGCCAGATCGGCCCGCAGACCGGGCAGCAGCTGCCCCCGGTCACGCAGAGAAAAGTGTTCAGCCGGATTCCGGGTAACAGCCTGCGCTGCTTTGGTTTCCGACAAATGCCCGCAACTCATCAAACTGTGCCAGCCGGAATCCAGCATCGTGGTGGTACCGGCCAGTTTCCCCGCCGAACTCTGGGAAAAACCATTTTTGACTATGATCTCCGACGGCCCGATGTGATAAGAACCGTCCGGCATGCCGCTGGCCATCGTACCGTCACTGATGCCGATGATCTGCCGCAAGGTTTTGCACCGGCAGGCCAGATCGACCATCCGGGAGTGGACATGGCGGCCGTCAATGATCAATTCCACTGTAACACGGTCATCGGTCAACACTATTCCCGGCAAACCGACATTACGCTGATGCAGGGGATTCATTCCGTTGAAAAGATGGGTGCAGTGATTTGCTCCGGCATCGATCGCCCGCAAAGTTTCCGCTTCCCCGGCCAGACTGTGTCCCATCGAAGCGATCACTCCGCGTGACAGCAGCAATTCGATAAGTTTATCGGCATTATCCAGTTCCGGAGCGAATGTCATGACCTTGACCAGTCCATTTCCGGCATCGATCAGATCATTGGCCAGTTTCAAATCGATCTTCTGCAGCATCTGCCGGGGCTGGGCTCCGGATTTTTCCGGATTGAGAAATGGCCCCTCGATATTTATACCCACCGCATCGGCTCCGGGCAGCGGCCGCTGCATGGCGACGGCCAATTCTCCCAGATTGTCGATCATCACCGCCGGATCATCCGCAACCACTGTCGGAAAAAATCCGGTGGCCCCCTTCCGTCCGAGGATCGAACTCATCGCCGCCAGACCGTTATCCGAATGTCTGACCCGGGAACAGTCACACCCCCCTGCCCCGTGAATATGGGTGTCGATAAAACCGGGGGTAATATAGGCATTCTCAAAATTGAATAATTCAAGTTCTTCATTGATGGCAAATCCGGAAACTCCGCCGACAGCAATGATCTTGTCATTTTCACACAACACCCCGCCATTGGGAATGATGTTGTCGGGAGTTATCAGGTAATCAGCCAGATAAAGTCTGCGGATACGGCTCTTTTTCATAAAATTCCAATCACATTTTTTCCGATAATAACGAAAACATCTCTAATATAGTACATCTGCCTGATTTTGTCAAATCACGGTTTGGGTTTTGTGCTTCGGCAAAAACCGGCGATTCCATCCGCGATCCCGTAAGCGATCCGGTCGATATACCCGGCATCATTAAGCATACGTTCCTCTTTGCGGTTGCTGATAAATCCGATCTCCACCAATACTCCGGGGACATTGATATCTTTCAGCACGGCGAAACGCGCCCGCTTGATCCCCCGGTCAACGGCCCGGGTACGTTTGAGCAGTGAATTCTGGATATTCCATGCCAGAAGCATATTCGCCGCATCCTGCCGGTTGCCCGGATGGGAAACTCCGGAAGCTTTTCCCCCGTTGCTTGAAGCACATCCGGCCGGAGTGAGACAGTACGTTTCAATACCGGTAATACTTTTATCAGTTGTGGAATTGACATGGATGGAAACAAACAGATCGCTGCCGCTTTGCTTCTGCAAAATTCCGACCCTGTTCAAATTGACCTGCACATCGCCCGTCCGGGTATACTTCACCCGGAATCCGTAAGCGGTAAGCAGCTGTCCCACCCGCCTTCCGACTTTCAGGGTGATATCCTTTTCCCGGGAAAAAGCTCCCAAAGCCCCCGGATCATTGCCGCCATGCCCCATATCGATCATCACGGTGGAGATCTTACTCCGGGAAACAGTCGCAGGATAGAAAACCGGACGCAAGGTTTTATACCAGTCTATGCTTCCCAGCCACATCTGCGTTCCCTCATAGACCGGTGGAATCAGCAGTTCGATTCTCACATTGTTGCAAAGCATCCGCCGCTGATTACGGGTAAAAGCCCCGGCAAATCCCCGCCCGGAGAATGCCGTATCCTTTTCGCGGAGCTGTACCCGGAAGCGGTTGCCGGTCATCAGGTCATAAAAATTGCAGAATGGCTGTTCACGGATCTTTTTCTGCCGGATACCGGCGGCATCCAGAGATGTACTCAAACACAGAACCGTCAGCAAAACGGTAAACGCCCGCCGCATATTCAACGATCCTGTTCTTCAAGTTTGATCAACTGACTGAAATCATCGGCCGGAGGATACATGGCATTGACTCCGGGACCCAATTCAACCGTCTGCATCTGCGAACCGAAGACAAAAGCCTTGACCGCGCACACGGCCTGTTTCCAGGGCAGTTCCAGTACCAGCATGGCGGTCAATGCCGCCGAAAGAGTGCAGTCCATCCCGTAGGAAGCATACGGCAGCAATTCCTGTTCCGGAGCGCGGAGAGTGTATTTCCTGCCGGAACGGACGATCACATCTGCCGTCATGCTTCCAGCCGGCAGCCGTCCGCCTTTCAACCAGACAGAAGCGGAATATTTTTCACTCAATTCTTCTGCCGCGCAAAACATATCCGCAAGCGACTTTATCTGCTTCCCGGTGAATAATTCAGCTTCCGCTATTCCCGGAGTGATCCACGCGGCCTGACAGAGCAGCTCATCCCGGATCATCCCGATGGTGTCTTCCGGCAGCAGCTCCCGGCTGCCGGGATAATATATTACCGGATCACAGACACAAGTCAGTTGATATTTTTTCACCGCTTCAATGACAGCGTGGACCATATCTGCAGAAAAAAGCATTCCGGTTTTAACATACTTCACCGCAAGTTTGCTGCAAACTGCCTCGATCTGATCGGTCACCATACCGGCGTCAAGCACTTCCGTCCGGAGGACAGCGGCCGGATTCCGGGCGGCGATGGCGGTAACGGCACAAGTACCGAATACTCCCAGTGCATTAAAAGTACGCAAATCGGCGGCGATCCCGCTTCCACCGCCGGAATCGCTGCCGGAAACAGTCATTGCAGCGGGATAAAATTTGATTTTTGCTTTCTTTGCCATTTGTTTTTATCCGTTTCTGAAGCTATTTTAAATAATACATGACAAAATTTACACTCTTAACAGGAAAAAAACAACCGTGAAGTGCCATTTGATCAAAATAATTTCAATATTTTTTGTTTTCACGGCCCTCTTCCTCTCTCCCGCTGCCGCCTCTCAGCTGCTGGTTCCCGGCATGGAACTTGCCGGTGAGGTATCCGGATATGACCGGCAATTTTTGCGAAGCGTCCTCCGTCAACTCGACCGCTATGCCCGCATCGCCCGCATTTCCCGTACACCGGGAAGCATAACCGTCATCTGCGGCCGGAATGAACGGAGTATCCTGACCCAAAGCCGCCTCTATCTGCCGGGAGATGCCGGAGTGTGGCAGGAAACCCCCGCCTTGCGCCGCCAAATCTACGGAGCTTTAGCCGCTGCCAGATTCAACTTCCGTTTCCCGGCAAATTCTCCCGGCGTGCCGGAGTGGATCGTCAACGGGATCGAGGCGGAAATTGCCGCAGCGGTCACTTCCGGACAATATCTGGCAGCCAACCGGGATTTCAGACTGCTGTCGGAATTTGCCGGATTATACGGCGAACTGCCGGACTTCCGGATCATGTGCCGCACCGGGATACCGGCTGATCCGGTACTGCAGAAATTTTTTGCAGAACAAGCGAGAATACTGTTGCAGATCATGGCGGAAAACGGCAGGATAAAAGAGCTGTTCCAAAAGACATGTAACGGAGAACAGGCTGATTGTTTCACCGCCTTTTACCGGGATCAGGAAAGCGCAAAAGAGTCTATCGCAGATGCAGCCGGACTTATCCTCTGGAACCAATACCGGCCGATGCCGGTAAAAACAGTCCGTTCCCGTCTGGCAGAACTGGAACATTTTTTTATTCCGGAGACAGATGAAAACGGCAAAGAGACCGGGAATTTCAAAACCGTAAACTCCTGGCGGGAATTTGCCGCCGCACTTAAAACGTTCCGGGGCAACAGGAGCAGGCTGCAAAATCAATTTGCCGCCAGATATATTCTGCTGGGCAAAATGCTCTCCATTCAGGAAAAAAACATCTGTGCCGAACTGGCCGCCGGAGTAAACAGTTTCACTGGGGACGGGGAGGAATGGGAGGAAGCGGAAAAACGTTTTGCCGGATATCTGGCAAAACTGCATACCCAGCTTGACCGCCGGGAAAAAATCGACCGTTTTTTCCGTGATACGATGATGCTCAATGCTCCGCTGCCGGACACTTTTCAGCTGCTTTTTGAGGCCGCCGGGACAAAGAATCTGAGTCTATCTCCGGAAGAAAAAAAGTTTTTACAGCAGACTGTCAACCGGTATCTGCTTTAAGCCCGGCTTTTCCATTTGCGGTATACAAGCAGCAATCCGCAAGTCAGCAGCGGAAAAAGTGCCGCAAATCCCATCCCGGCACGCAAATTGAATTGTTCCATTGTCAACCCGCTGCACTGCCACCATGTGGCCAGCAGCGGCATGCTTCCGGCATAATCGGAGATGACCCCCACCAGAAACGGTCCGGCCGCCGCACCGGAATCCCCTCCGAATGCCAGCAGCGCAAAAAGCCACGCTCCGGCCCCGGGAAATTGCCGGGCTGACAGTACCACCGTCCCCGGCCAGAGCAGACTGGCGCCCAGAGTGGCCAGCACACATCCGGCCAGAGAGAGCGACGGCAGCGGTGAAAATGCCGCCAACAGATAACAGAAAAATGCCAGCACACTGCCGCTGACCATCAACCGCCAGATATCCCATTTCTGCCCGTACAATCCATACATCAGCCGACCGCTGCCGAGCATGATCGATGCCAGACACACGCCGACCAGATCTCCGGTGATTTTCGGAAAATTCACCGCCCGTTCCAGAAACGGGGAGATCCAGAGCGAAACGGTCACTTCAGTCATGCCTCCGGCAATAATAATGGCGATCAGGAGGTAAAACATTCCGGAACTCATCAGCTCCCGGTTACTGATCTTATCCTCACCGGCCGCCTCCGGCGGCATGGCACAAGTGGCGAATTGAATGGTGTTTATCACCGGCAGCACTGCCCATGCAGCAACAATAAATTGCCAATTTTCCGCCCCGAAAAACCAGAGAGCCAGAGTCGTCAGCAAAACCACCGTCAACTGCCCCCAGGCATAAAAACTGTGCAGCACGCTCAACAGCGAATTTTTCTGATCGCCGGGAATACCGTTGATGATCACATTCAGCAGCACTTCCAGCATTCCCCCGGTCGCGGAAAACAGCACAGTTCCGGCGACAAAACCGCCGAAAGGATCTTCCCACAACACCGGCGACAGGGCAAATAACGCATATCCGACCACCGTCAACACCGGAGCTGTCACCGCAAAAGGACGACTGCCGAAACGGTCCACCGGCGCACTGAAAATCAGATCTGCCGCCACCTGAGTACAGTAATTGACCGCCAGCAGAATGCCGAATTGGGTGTAACTCAAGTCATAGAGCAACTTCAACGGCACAAAAAGTACCGGAGTCAGATTGATGACCAATGCTCCGATAAAATTGGCGGTATAACAGGCCGTAACTGTTGATCTGTAACTTTTGACGGTATTCATAATGGGAAAATAATATACTGCCGGAATGGTGATTTTGCCAATTCTCCGGTAAAAAATCCTTGCTTTTTCCCCGGATCGGCTCTATATTATCTGCATACAGGATCTACCCGGAGCGTTTTTTAATGAAATATGATGTAATTGTCATCGGTTCCGGCCCGGCGGGGCTGGCAGCCGGGTTCGCGGCAGCGGATTCCGGCAAAAAGGTGCTGATTCTGGAAAAGATGCACACTCCCGGCTTGAAGCTGCTGGCTTCCGGCGGAGGCAAGTGCAACGTCACCAACACCCTGCCGCCGGAGGAATTCGCCCGCCGTTTCGGCCGCAACTGGCGTTTTCTGCTGCCGACGCTGGAAAATTTTCACGGAGAAAAATTACTGGATTTTTTCAAAAAACACCATCTGCCTCTGAAGTTGACTGACGGCTTCCATTACTTTCCGGCTACAGAAAAAGCGCGGGATGTGCTGGAATTATTCACCGGCGAAATAGTCCGGCGCGGCGGCGGCATCCGCTGTAACACCAAAGTTCTCGAACTGGATTACCGCAGCAAACAGGTAATCACCGACCGGGGAACTTTTTCCGCCGGAAAAATCGTATGTGCCTGCGGCGGCCGGGGATATCCGGCTCTGGGCGGCAGTATGGCCGGTTATGAACTGGCTGAAAAGTGCGGACACCGGATCACTCCGTTGTACCCGGAAATGACCGGCTTGATCTGCCGGGATGAAAAAGTGCGTGAGTGTACGGGGATATCCCTTCCCGACTGCCGGACAAAGATCGGAGTCAAAGGCGCAAATGGATTATTTTCCGGGGGCGAACTGCTTTTCACCCACAATGGTTTCTCCGCCTTTGCCATTCTCGATTTGGCCGGAACTGTCGCCAAATTACTGGAAGATATGCCGGAAGTACCGCTGAAAATAGATTTTCTGCCCGGTACCGGGGAAGATGAATTGTTTTCCATCTTTGACCGCTGGCGCAAGAACGGCGGCACCAGAAAAATATCCACACTGCTCTCAGAAATGCTGCCCCGGAGAGTGGCTCAAATGCTGCTTGACGGAGATGACCCGGAAATTTCCCGGTGGACGGCGGCTTCGTCGCGCCTGCTGGCGGCGAAGTTGAAAAATTCCGTATTCCCCATCTCCGGAGTGGAAGATTGGCCCAAAGCGATGGTCACCAGAGGCGGAGTTTCCCTGAAAGATATCTCTCCGCACACTCTGGAAAGTAAAATCACGCCGGGGATATTTTTCGCCGGAGAGATGCTGGATGTCACCGGCCCGTGCGGCGGATTCAATATCACCTGGGCTCTGGCCTCCGGCATGCTTGCGGGGAAGTGAGTTTCAGCGCGCAAGCCGCCGGGAAACGATCTCATCCAGCATCCGGTCATCCAGAATTTCCGGCAGAGTACCACCGATGCTTCTGACCGCCCGGCGGTACTGACCGGCCAATTCTTCCGCCGTCAGCCATCCCTGCTGTCCGGCAGCTTCATCCAGAGCTGCAACGACTTCCCCGGCGATCCCGGCGTAGTACGCGGCAAGCAGTTCTGCCGCCGGTTCGACCTCTTTCCGGCAGTCGTGATAAATAGCCATCGCATTCAGATGCCGGACAACTGTACGCGGATAGTGGGAACACATCAAATTCCAGGGGTCGCCGTCCGGCAGCGAATGATCCCCGCTGTTCCGGAAATCCGTCCGCAAAAGCACCGCCGGCATATCCACCATTTTGGCAAAACAGAATTCCACCACCGTCCCGGAATCCAGATCGTGTCCGTCAAAATTGGCCACGATCACATCGCAGGCGAAAAGCAGCTGAAAATCAGCATCCCGGATACTCTGCGAAGTGCGAACACCGACTTCACACTCTCCATCCTGCGGCAGCATCACCTTGTAACGGCCGCCGGATTCAGCTTCAACGGCCTGAGCCAGCATGAGATTACCGCCGATATCCTTGCTGTCAAAAAGATCTCCGGCCCAATAGATCCGCAATGGCAAACTTCCCATAATCCTCTCTTCCTGTCATCTCTGATCTGCACTTTGTTGAAATAACGATGATGAAATATAATACCTCCGGGAAAAAAATTCAAGATTTTCCGGCCTCCTGAGGAGAATGTATTTGATTTTTCCGGAGTTTCTGACTATATTAGGCTCAGTCAGAGGACAAATTGAACCATATCATCCTTAAGGGGGAATTCATTATGAAAATTGCAGTTACCACCGCCAACGGGGAAGTTTTTCAACACTTCGGACACACGCCGGGATTTACGGTTTTCGAGGTGACAAACGGACATATCACCGGTGAAAAAGAGTTGCTTTCCGGCGATTCCGGACATGGAGCTTTAGCCACTTTGCTGGCGGCAGAAAAAGTCGATCTGCTCATCTGCGGCGGTATCGGCGGCGGAGCTGTCAACGCTCTGGCTGCCGCCGGGATCGAAGTGGTCGGCGGAGCGCAGGGAAATGTCCGGGAAGCGGCAGAGAATTTCCTTGCCGGTACTCTTATCGTCCGCAAAGATTTCCACTGCAATCATCATCATCACGCAGAAGGCCACTCCTGCGGAGAACACAAGTGCGGCAGCGGCAATTGCTGAACACCGATATCCGCCGGCAAGATATTTTATAAATATCTTAAAAAAATCTGCCCCGGACTTGAGAAAACGGTAAAACAAGTATATATTATACGATGATCATCGTTTTTAAAAGGCAGGGTTCGGGGCATGAAAAACAAGTGCATTGAAAAAATTTCCGGAGCTATCCGGATTC
The DNA here is from genome assembly GCA_017628235.1 of Lentisphaeria bacterium. Classification (GTDB taxonomy): domain Bacteria; phylum Verrucomicrobiota; class Lentisphaeria; order Victivallales; family Victivallaceae; genus UBA1784. Next base: position 17,174 of record JAGBZM010000056.1, read on the forward strand.
CGGTAAAAGTCGGTATTGCCCTGCTGGTTCTCTACTGGATCTGCCGCAGCAGTGCGCCGGATCTGAGCAGAGGTTTTACCACATTCCGCTATCCGGTATTGCTGCCGGTGTTTCTATTCTCGCTTCTGGCGGCACTGGCGACTGCGGTGCGCTGGAAAAGCCTGGCGCAGATGATCGGTATCAGGTTGTCCGTACCGGAAGCATTCTCGCTGACCATGCAGGGAATATTCTTTTCGCTGGTCATCCCGGGCGGAGCCATCGGCGGAGATATGGTAAAAATGGCCGCCCTGACCCGCCATGTACGCAGCGGGAACCGGACCGAGGGGATATTTTCCATTTTCATGGACCGGGTAATCGGGATGATCGCACTTTTCGGTCTGGCAGCAGCCATACTGGCAAGCGGGAAAAAAGAGTTTTACGATCTGCACATTGCCAAAGTTTCCGAAACATTCACCGGGGCGGCCGTCTGGTGGATACTGCTGGCCGCCTGTTGTGCCGGAAGTGCAGCCGGGATCATGCTTCTCTTTCACCGGCAGTTGGTCGGGTTGCCGGGGATCAAAATGATTTTGGATTTTGCCGACCGCAAGAGTTCCGGCAGGATCTCCCGGATACTGGCTGCCGCAGACTGCTTTCAAAACCACCGCCAAGCCCTGTGCTGCTGGATTCTGTTTTCCATTGCCGTCATCCATCTGCTTCCGGCAGTATCGATGGTGTGGCTCTTGTCCGGAACCGGAACATCTCTGCCGGTACTGACCGTGACCCGGGCGGTGATCATCGGCAATATCGCCGGACTTCTGCCATTCTTTCCCGGCGGCATCGGAGCAAGAGATGCCGTGACGGTTGCCCTGCTGGCTGCCGGAGGATGTTCTCTGGAATCAGCCGCTACCGCCCAGCTGATGGCAACTGGCATAATGATAATTTTCAATCTCACCGGTTCCGTATTTTTCATATTCGACCGGAAATCCCCGGAGGCCGCAATATGAGCGAATTTCAACTTGACATGACCCTGCATCCCGGCCAAAACCCGCTGAAAGAGGCTTTGGACACCGGGAAATTCATCTTTCTGGCCGAATGTTCTCCTCCGGAAAACGAATTGCGCCGGGAAGCGGCAGTAGACAGGATCGTTCCGCTGGCTGAAACGATGGCGAAACAGGAAGATCTCTGCGGTGGTCTGGCAATCACCGACTACTACGGCGCGCCCTGGAGTGCCGCTGAAATTGCTTCGGCCCTACCGGAAAAATTCCGCAACCGCAATCTGTACTACCTTTCCGGCTGCAGCCGCGATGCCGATGCGGTTGCCGAACAGCTCAATATTGCCGCCAACGCCGGAGTATACAATATCGTCCCGGTCAGCGGCAACGCTTCCGGATTGACTGCCCGTGAATGCCGTGCCAGAAACTTCTGCGACAGTACCAGACAGTTGCAGTTGATCTCCGGACGGCAGGAAAATTTCTTTGCCGGAGTACAATTCAATCCTTTCCACTACGACCGGAATACCGCATTTGCTTCGTGGAACAGTCTGGCTGGCAAGATCAAAGCCGGAGCGCAATTTATCGTTTCCCAAAGCGGCTGGGATATGCTGCAGAATCAGAGTCTGGCCTGGTATCTGCTCAACCGCCAATGCTACTTGCCGCTGATCGCCCATCTGACCCTGCTTACCCCGGACAAAGCGGAAAAAATCATCTCCGGCAAAGTGCCGGGAGTGCGGATGACCGCCGCTTTCCGCAAACTGCTGGAACAGGAATTAAGCGGCAGCAAAGCCCAGTTTGAATCGGCCCAATACCGCCGGATCGAATTGCAGAGTGCCGGCTGCCGGCTGATGGGGTACAGCGGGGTGCAGATATCCGGGGTGGATTTCCCCGGCAAAGCTCAGACCATCGCGGCCAGAATCCGGGCGGCACTGCAGGAATTCCGTACCTTTGAACACTGGCTGGATGAGTACAATGCCCATCAGGCCGGAGCCGAAATGGGCGGCGGAGTCGACCGTTACCATCTGTATGACCGGGTACTCCGGCGGCCCTACCCCTTTGATGAACCTCCGGCAATCAGCAATCCGGGGGCGGCAGAGTACTCCTGGCAGGAGAGAGCCGCGTATCATGTAAAACGCTTTTTCTTTGCCAAAGCCGACAAACAACGGCCGGGACGGGATTTCCTCTTGAAAAAATTATTGACCGGCTGCCCGGGATGCACCCAATGCACTCTGCCGCAGAATGATTTTATCTGCATTCAGAATTGCCCGAAGCGTCTGACCAACGGCCCGTGCGGGGCGGTAAATGAGGACGGCAGATGCGAAATTTGTGATTCAGAATGCGTTTTTGTCAAAAAAGTACGCTGTTCCAGGTGGCGTGAAGGCATTTCCTGTTTGGAATCCGGCCATTGAGGAGATATATTATATGGTGGACAATTTTCCGCATCTGCCTGACGGTAAAAAAACGGTACTCTTTGTCTGTACCGGCAATACCTGCCGCAGTCCGATGGCGGAGTATTGTCTGAAATGGTTGAGCAGAGGAGAAATCCCCGCTGTTTCGGCCGGGCTGTATGCGTTTGATGGAGAAGCAATGAGTGAAAATTCATTGTCTGCGCTGGCCGGTAAAGGAATTGACGGCAGCAGTTTCCGTTCCCGGAGCGTCACCTTTGATCTGGTGGACTCTGCGGCACTCATACTGACAATGACCGCTTCTCACCGGGCGGAGCTGCTTATCCGCTTCCCGGAAGCTGCAGAAAAGTGTCACACTCTGCTGGAAATTTCCGGCGGCGGTGATGTTCCCGATCCTTTCGGCAGAACTCCGGAGGTCTACCGGCAGACTCTGGAAGTCATTTGCCGGAATGTGGAAAAATGGTTGGAAACTTTTAACAATTTTTAATAACATATGGGGAATATTCCCCGGAAAGAAAGGAAAAAATCCGATGAAAGAGATCACTGATATCGCCAATCGCAAATTGACGATCGCCCTCGGTGCCGATCATGGCGCATTCGTGGCGAAAAATGAAATTGCCGCCTTCCTCAAAGAACTCGGCCACAATGCGCTGGATTGCGGCGCATTTGTCATGGACCCGGAAGATGACTATCCGGATTTTGCCGTTCCGGCCGCCAAAGCGGTCGCCACCGGCAAAGCGGATGCTGCGATCCTGTTCTGCCGTTCCGGAGTCGGAGTCTGCATCGCCGCCAACCGTTATCACAATGTTCGCGCCGTCGTCGGCCATACTGCCAAAACTGTTACCGCCAGCCGTCAGCACAACTGTTCCAACTGTCTGGTTCTCTCCGGTGATAATCTCTCTCTGGATGAGATGAAAGAATTCATCAAATTGTGGCTGGGAACCGATTACAGCGGTGATGCCCGTCACACCCGCCGGCTGCAGAAACTGGAGACCGCTTCTTACGATGATATCGCCGCATTGCGCGATGCCGATCCGGAACTGGCAGCGATGATCGATCGCGAAGCCGCCCGCCAGAATGACGGCATTGAATTGATCGCCAGTGAAAATTTCGCCAGCTGCGCCGTCCGCGCCGCCCAGGGATCGGTGCTGACCAACAAATATGCCGAAGGTTACTCCGGCAAACGTTATTACAACGGCTGCGAATTCATCGACGAAGTCGAAACTCTTGCTATTGAACGTGCCAAAAAACTTTTCGGTGCGGAAGCAGCCAACGTACAGCCCCACTCCGGCAGCGGAGCCAATCAAGCGGTCTACACCGCGTTGTGCCAGCCCGGAGATACGGTTCTGGCCATGAGTCTGGATCACGGCGGCCACCTCACTCACGGCCATCCGCTGAACTTCTCCGGCAAACTCTACAACATGGTCCCCTACGGTGTCAGTCCCGAAACCGAACAGATCGACTATGATGAAGTCGAACGCCTCGCGCTGGAATGCAAACCCAAAATGATCCTTGCCGGAGCCAGTGCCTACCCGCGTATTCTCGACTTCCCCCGGTTGCGTGAAATCGCAGACAAAGTCGGAGCGATCCTCTTTGTGGATATGGCGCACATCGCCGGTCTGGTCGCCGCCGGAGAACACCCCTCCCCGGTTCCCTACGCCGACATTGTCACCACCACCACTCACAAAACTCTGCGCGGACCGCGCGGCGGTTTGATCCTCTGCCGTGAACAGTATATCAAAGCGATCAATTCCGCAGTCTTCCCCGGTTTGCAGGGCGGCCCGCTGGAACATGTCATCGCAGCCAAAGCGGTCTGCTTCGGTGAAGCTCTTAAAGATGAATTCAAAGCCTATCAGCGTCAGGTCAAACTCAACGCCGCCAAACTTGCCGGTGAATTGGCAGCCAGAGGCTTCCGCATCGTTTCCGGCGGCACTGACAACCATCTGGCACTCATCGACCTGCGTCCCAAAGGCGCAACCGGCAAAGAGGTTGCCAATGCGCTGGACAAAGCCCGGATCACCGCCAATAAGAATATGATCCCCTTTGATCCGGAAAAACCGTTCGTCACCAGCGGTATCCGTATCGGCACACCCGCGATCACCACTCGCGGACTCAAAGAAGCGGAGATGATCAAAGTCGCCGAATTCATCGACCGCGCCGTTGCCGCCAAAGATGATGATGCCGCACTCGCCGCCATCGGTGAAGAGGTGAAAGCTTTCATGGCAGACTTCCCCATGCCGCAATTCTAATTATCAACTCAAGGATTTTCAAAAAATGATCGATATTAAAATCATCCGTGACAATGCGGAAATGGTGCGTCAGAATTGCATCCGGCGCGGATACCCCATCGATATCGACGGTCTGGTCAAACTTGATGCCGACTGCCGTACCATCAATGCCGAAATCGAAGCTCTCAGAGGTGAACGCAACCGTCTGAGCAAAGAGTGCGCCAAAGATCCGGCGGCCAGAGAACAGGTCAAACAGATCAAACTGACTCTGGGAGAAAAAGAAAACAAACTGGATCAGCTGCAGGAGCGTATCCGACAGGTGCTGATCCGGATGCCCAACCTGCTGGCTCCGGATGTTCCGGAAGGAACCGATGATTCCGGCAATGTGGAGATCCGCAAAGTCGGTACGATCCGCCAGTTCGATTTTGAGATCAAAGACCACCAGCAGCTCGGCGAAGCACTGGACATCCTCGACATTGCCAGAGGCGCAAAAGTTGCCCAGACCGGATTTTATTATTGGAAAGGCAAAGGTGCCATGCTCGCGCAGGCATTCTTTTTCTGGGTGCAGAAGTTCCTGGCTGAACGCGGATTCACCGTGTTCATGACCCCCTGCCTGGCCAAAGAACGCACTCTTTTCGGTACCGGTTATCTGCCGTTTTTTGCCGATCAAACCTACAATATCACCGGTGAAGATCTCGCCCTGATCGGAACCAGTGAGCAGACTCTGGTCGGTTACCATGCCGATGATGTGCTTGCCGGAGCTGATTTGCCGCTGTGCTACACCGCTTACACGCCCTGCTTCCGTACCGAAGCAGGCAGCTACGGCAGAGCATCCAAAGGTATTTTCCGGGTGCATCAATTCCACAAAGTCGAGCAGATCGTCTTCTGCAAACCGGAAGATTCTCCGAAATATCATGAGTTCTGTCTGGAAAATGAAGAAGCCCTCCTGCAGGCTCTGGGACTGCCATATCATGTGGTGAATGTCTGTGTCGGTGACCTCGGAGCTCCGGGATACAAAAAATATGATATTGAAGCATTCTTCCCCAGTTTCGGCGGTTACCGCGAAGTCACCAGCAACACAAATTTGACCGAATTCCAGAGCCGCCGGCTCAACATCCGTTACAAAGACGGTGATGATCGCGGCTTTGTCCACACCATCAGTGCGACTGCCGCTACTGACCGGATGCTGATCTGCATCATGGAAAATTACCAGCAGGTGGATGGTTCGATCATCATTCCGGAAGTGCTGCGTCCCTACACCGGATTTGACAAGATCGAAGCGGCAAAGAAATAATCAGGAGACCGTCCGGACGGAGAAGTTTTCTCTGTCCGGATAAATTTCATGACCGGTTTGAAAGAAAAAATTGCGACCTTACTGCTGTTCAGCCTCGGCATCTGCTGGGGAAACTTCTGGACGGTGCAGCTGCTTTCCTGCCCGGAATGGTGGTTTGCCGGGGTAATTTTACTTTTGACCGGTATTGGCTTTTCAGCCGGAAAATTACTGCCGGAAAACTGGCGGGCAGCGGCCGGAGGATTGCTCCCGGCTCTGCTACTGATTTATGACGGCAGTTTATGGAGAAACGTTCTGCTGGCAGGAGCATTCGGCTTGTGGTATGCCGGAGATGAATCTCACTGGCAGTCGTGGCGGGTTTCGCGGACATTCTGCGGCGGTCTGCTGATCGGCGGGATATCTGCCGGATACTTTATTCCCGGCCATCTGGCCGGCATGATTACCGGCAGCATTCTCATGTTTTGCGGTTTCCTCCGGCTTCCCCGTCCGGCATGGCTGGAGATAATCCCGGTCATTGCGATATACTGTCTGTTTTTTCCGCAGGCGGCGCCGGAAAACCGCATAGCACCGCCGGATACCGGCAGTGTGATATCCGCCTTTTCCCTCCTTCCGGAAAAACCGGAAAAAACTCTGCCGAAAGTGGTGTTTGTCGGCGGCAGCAGTCTGGATCATTATCAAAGCAGTGCGGAGTTGTATCCGGCGGCTGATCTGCATTTTCTGCCGGGGATGCCTGGAACTTTTCCCTTGCAGAGTGATTTGATCACAGTTGTTCACGTACCGGGATTCCAACCGTCCGGAGCTGCGGCCCTGAAAAAATATTTACAGCCGGACGGGATACTGGTCATGCCGGAACAATACTGGAAATATCTGCCCGGACAGACGTGGCAGATACTGCCGGGATCAGACGGCAAATACGCAGCCACCGTTTTCAACGGCAAATTGCAGTTGGAACCGCAGGAGATGGACAAACAGTTATCCCGCCACTACCGCCATGCGAAAAAAGCAGCCCCGCTGTCCGGGGCATTAGCCGGGATGCTGGTGGATTTCCGCCCCGGAGAAATTCACATCCCCTCCGAAAAGGTATGGAATTTTTATCTTTTTATAGCAGCGGCGTCGACCGCTGTTGTCCTGATGGCGGCAATGGGGGTAATCCAGGCCGGGCAGCAGAAGCGCGAGTGTTTCCGGATAATCCTCAACTGTACCGGCTTTATCATGCTGGCCGCCCTGACTCTGCCCCGGATATTTGCCGGATTGCCGACCGTATCCGGGATCCGGGCGGTAGTGATCGCCGGGGCGTTCATGTGGATATTCCGGCGGCCTTTCAAACGGAACAAACATGACCGTTACATCTGGTTTGCCGGATTGCTGTCGCTGATTGCTCTGTTCTGTTCCTGGAGCGGCAACTGGATATTCTCTCTGGCGGCTCTGATTTTCGGCGGTTATGCCTTTGCCGCCCTCGATGATGAATTATTCCCGCGCCGGAGTTTTTCCACGGAACCGCTGCGTTTTTTCGCACTGGCTTTGGGAGCATTGGCGGTCTGGTATTTGCAAGCCTGCAGTATTCCGGAAACAACGCTCTTTTTCGCGGTTGCATTTATGCGGTTCTGGTCATGGTTCCGCAGCTGAATTACAACAACATTTCTTGAAAAATACGCATTCCGATGATATATTAAGTAGATTTAAATACATCGGGACTGTTTAACATGCGTTTTTGTCTTAAATCGAACAACTGTTTTTCAAATTGCAAACTGCTGCAGCTTTTGCTGATGCCGGGATTGCTGGCTTTGCTGCTGTCAATTACCGTAAGCATCCGGCAGATTCCGGCATGCGGTACAATGGAAAACAGTTCCTGCCGGCAGCATATCAACTCCGGCATACCGCCGGAATACAGCTGCCGCTGCTGTTTTCAACCGCAAAGATTTTGGCCAGCGGCCGCAAACGAAGAACCGGCGGAACGGAATGCGGATATATTTTCCGGCATGACAGCCGCCTGGCTGCTTATCCGCGACGGAATATTTTTTGATACGCTGTTTCCGTCAACCTCGTTCATCCGGAATTTCTGCCGGAAATCCATCACAGAAAGAGCCGGTCCCTGCGGAAACAGTATTTTCAGTTCCGTTTCAAATTTTCGCCAGACAAGATATTATGTAACACACATTCAGGAGATAAATATATGTTGAATTTTCATCTTTCGATCACCCAGCAGATCGCGATTCTGGTTCTGCAGTTGGGTGTAATAATTTTCGCAGCAAGACTCTGCGGAAATGCGGCAAAAAAAATCAAACTTCCCTCGGTCCTCGGTGAATTGCTTGCCGGTATTGTTATCGGGCCCTGCCTGCTGGGCGGGATCGGTCTGCCGCTGCACGGTCTGGAAAACGGCCTTTTCGGCATCATGGAAAGTGTACAGGTAGCAGGAGAAACGGTCAAAGGCAGCGCGGTTCTGGAAAACATCGCCTTTCAGAGCTACCACTCCTCGCTTTATGCCATTGCCACTGTCGGCTCTATTCTTCTGCTCTTTGTTTCCGGTCTGGAAACTGACTTGCGCATGTTCATCCGCTACTCCATTGCCGGGACACTGGTCGGTATCGGCGGGGTGATATTCTCCTTTGTATTCGGAGCCGGAGTCGGCGTTTTCATGCTCGGCTATGATTTTATGCATCCGTGTTCACTTTTTCTCGGTATTCTGAGTACGGCGACAAGTGTCGGTATCACCGCGCGCATCCTCTCTGAACAGAAAAAGATCGATACCCCCGAAGGTGTCACCACACTCGCGGCGGCGGTTATCGACGATGTATTGGGAATCATCTGTCTGGCTGTTATACTCGGAATCGTCACCGTTGCGCCGGGCAGTTCGACCAACTGGGGAAAAATCGGAGTTCTGGCGGCGAAGTGTGTCGGATTCTGGCTGATCGCCACTGCGGCCGGACTTCTTCTGGCCGGAAGAGCCGCGCAGATGCTCAAAAAATTCAAATCCCCGGTGATCTATTCCACTCTGGCATTCGGACTGGCTCTTATTCTTGCCGGCTTCTTTGAACAGCAGGGATTGGCGATGATCATCGGTGCCTATGTCACTGGTTTGAGCCTTTCCAAAACGGATGTTTCTTTCCCGCTTCAGCAGGCTCTCGAACCGCTTTACACTTTCATCGTGCCGATCTTTTTCACCGTTATGGGAATGTTGGTGGATATCCGGGTTTTCGTGGATATGAATGTTTTGAAAATCGGTCTTATATATTCTGCACTGGCGATTGCCGCCAAAGTTATCGGCTGCGCGGTGCCTGCATTGTTCATGAATTTCACTCCGCTTGGCGCACTGCGTATCGGTACCGGAATGGTGCCGCGCGGTGAAGTCGCGCTGATCATCGCCGGGATCGGTATGACCACGATCTATGATGGCAAACCGGTATTGAATAACGATCTTTTCGGAGTGGCGATCATCATGACACTGCTGACCACTGTACTTGCTCCGCCGCTGCTGAATTGGACGCTCAATATCTGCGGCAAAAGTCTGCGAAAAGAGGAACAGGACTTTTCGGTCATCCATACGCCGTTTTCATTCAATTCCCGGGTACTTACCAGATTCATTCTGGATCATCTGGTTGCCAACCTCAATGCCGAAGGCTACATGCTCTCCTCTCTGGATAAAGAAAGCGGAGTACTGCAGATCCGCAAAAACAATCTCTCTTTTGCCCTGACTATTTCCGGCAATGAACTGGTGTTTGAATCCAATCCGGATGAACTGCCATTCATTCAGGCCCTGATGTTTGAAACGATTGTCAACATCCATCAGGAATTGGAAAATCTCAGGGAACTCGCCTGTCCGGAAGAGTTTCAGAAAATGCAGCTTGCCGATCATAAAGATATACCATCGGAAAATCCGAAAGCTTTCCGCAAGATCATGCTCGATGCTCTAAGCAAGAATGCCATCATCTGCGATTTGCAAGCCCGGGACAAAGACGGGGTCATCCGGGAACTTGTCAATTCGCTGGCCGCCTGTGGTAAGGTCACTGATGCAGAACACTGTTTCCACGATGTGATGCTCCGTGAATCTGCCGCCTCAACCTGCCTGCAGAACGGCATAGCCATGCCGCACTGCCGTACCAATACAGCCAAAAAACTTTCTCTGGCAATCGGTATCAGCCATGCCGGATACGACTTCAAAGCTCTGGACGGAAAACCGAGCAGGATCTTCATTCTGTGTATCAGCCCGGAAGGTGATACCGGTCCGCATATCGAGTGCCTTGCCGCAATAGCAACTCTGCTGTCAAAAGATGGAATGGTGGAAAAAATCCTTGCGGCAAAAAATGCAAGTGAAATATACAATATTTTCAAAGGGTGATGCGCTTGGTGTAAAACCGTTTTGAAAATTTACTGAAAAAATCAACCAATTACAGAGGTCACTATGAGCAACAGCAACAGAGCAGATGCGGTCAATCTGATCGCCGTACGCGGCGGCACACCTCCCATGCCGGGAACTGCCGTATCGATGGATGATTTCGGAGAAGATGTATTCACCCCCGGTGTCATGCAGCAGTATCTGCCCAAAGATGTAACTGATGCCCTGTTGAAAACCATTCACTTCGGACGGCCGCTGGATCCGGCTCTGGCCGGTGATGTCGCTTCTGCGATGAAGCGTTGGGCTCTGGAACGGGGAGCGACTCACTTTACTCACTGGTTCCAGCCGTTGAATGGCGGTACTGCAGAAAAGCATGATGCCTTTCTGGAATTGAGTGACGACGGCAAAGCCCTGATGGAATTTTCCGGCAAAAATCTGATCGGCGGAGAAACCGATGCTTCAAGTTTCCCCTCCGGCGGTTTGCGTTGTACCTTTGAAGCGCGCGGTTATACCGCCTGGGACCCGACCAGTCCGGCTTTCATCAAACGGCACAGTAATGGTGCAACTTTGTGTATTCCCACCGCGTTCTGCAGTTTCACCGGGGAAGCTCTGGATAAAAAGACACCGCTGCTGCGATCGATCCAGAGTTTGAATCGTTCAACGACCCGGTTGATGCGATGTTTCGGCCTTCCGGAAGCCCGGGTCATGGTCACTCTGGGTGCAGAACAGGAGTACTTCCTCATCGATAAACTGTTTTATCTGCAGCGTCCGGATCTGATGCAGACCGGCAGAACTCTTTTCGGAGCTCCGCCGCCGAAACATCAGCAGATGGAGGATCACTACTTCGGTTCGATCAAGCCCAGAGTGCTGGCCTTTATGACCGAAGTGGAAAGAGAGTTGTGGAAACTCGGTATCCCGGCCAAAACCCGGCACAATGAGGCAGCTCCGGCCCAGTTTGAAATCGCTCCGCGCTTTGAAGAACTCAATTTGGCCGTAGATCACAACATGCTCATCATGGAGGTGCTGCGCGTGGTTGCCGACCGGCACGATCTGGTCTGTCTGATGCATGAAAAACCGTTTTTCGGAGTCAATGGTTCCGGAAAACACTGCAACTGGTCGATTGATTACGGTGATTTGAGTCTGCTCAAACCCGGCAGTGACCCGCACCGTAATGCGATTTTTCTGACGGCATTGTGTGCCGTTATCCGGGCGGTGGATCTGCACAGCGATATGTTGCGGGCCGTAACCGCCGGAGCCGGAAACGATCACCGGCTGGGAGCCAATGAAGCTCCGCCGGCAATCATTTCCATTTTCCTCGGAGACCAGTTGACCGAAGTCATCGAACAGATCGAAACCGGCAGTGTCACCGGTTCCAAATGCCGTCCCGGAGCTTTGAAGATCGGAGCAGATATGCTCCCGCCATTGCCCCGGGATGCCACCGACCGCAACCGTACCAGTCCCTTTGCCTTTACCGGCAATAAATTTGAATTCCGCGCGCCGGGTTCAGGTCAATCCTGTTCGGCGGTGAATATGGTTCTCAATACCATTGTCGCTGAATCATTTGACTTTATTTCCGGGGAACTGGAAAAAGTGGATAAAGAGGATTTCAATAATGGCCTGCAGAAAATTCTCCAACAGATCATCCGCAACCATAAACGGGTGATTTTCAACGGCGACAACTACAGTAAAGAGTGGGTCATCGAAGCCGAAAAGCGGGGATTGCCCAATCTGCGCAGCACCATCGAAGCCATCGAACCGCTGCGTTCACCGGCCAATCAGGAATTGATGGTCAGATATGGAGTACTCTCCAAATCGGAACTGGATTCGCGGTATGAAATTCTGCTGGAAGAATATTTGCGGAAGTTGCGCATCGAAGCCGGGATCGCTCTGGAGATCGCCAGAAGCATGATCAATCCGGTGGCAGTAGATGAATTCAACCGGCTTTGTGCCGCTTTGAATCAGGCTGTTCAAGCCGGTGCGACTCACGGAATAAGCGCACTGAAAAACGCTGCCGGCCGATTGGGACTTTCTCTGGATGAACTCAACGCCGCCGGAGATGAATTAAAAGTTGCCATCACCGGCGAACCGACCGAAATCCTCGCCGCGCTGGAAAGACTCCGCCGCGCCGTCGATACCCTTGAATATCAGGTCGATGATGCCCGCTGGCCCCTGCCCAAATACCGGGAGATGCTCTTCATTTATTGAAAAGGAAACTGCAGCTGATACTGCACCGGGACCGTTATCCGGTGCAGTTTTTATGTCCGGATAAAAGTTCCGGCGACTGCTGCCGCCTCATCTTTCTTTTACATCAAATCAATCTTCCGGAGCGGCAGTCAACTCCACTTTCCGCCAATCATATTCGCAGATACCGTGACTCCGCAGAAGTAATGCCAGACGGAACATCATCGCCCGTCTGAACAGAAATCGAAAACTTCTTTTGATAAAAGATACCTGCTTTGTCCTGCCGGTATGTTCGATTTTATATTTTTCCCAATATGATCTGCCAAATAAGACAGCCGGAGTGACGTTACTGCATTTCAGAGCATAGGTAACACTCATTTGATCACGGAAAGAGAGAGCATTCAAGACTTCCCACCATAATTTATCAAATGCCGCTATATCCGGATCATTATGTTCCCTGAAAATACAGCAAGTCACCCATAATCCGGCTCTGGGCGGGAATTTACGATCCAGCAAAAACTTTGTATGTTCAAATATTCTTTCCGGAGTATCATTCAATCCATTGGTACAGCAATATGCTTCCTGATATACACAATCCCGTTCAGGATGAATGACCATTCCCAATCTGCAATTTTCTGCAATGCATTTTTCCATACGCAAAAAATGTTCTTCCGTAAGCCGTTGATTGCAATCCAACCACATGCTGTATTTATAATCCGGCAGTAACTCCTGCGGATGCAATTTGACATAGCGGCACATTCTGACTTTTTCAGCATGCAGGTACGGCATTTTCCTGATCTGCCAAACACCAGTATTCATATCATCGACATCATTGCTGAAACAAATATAATCATAATCCTCTCTGACAAACTCCGGTTGCCGTAATTCATCATAACCTTTGGTCAGAGCTGTGTAAACGACTTTTTTTTTCATTATTGGATATTCCTTTCCCGGATAGTCCGGTTAATAATGCAGACAATTCTTTTACCGTCTGGTTGAATATGCTGTGATCACACCCTGAATCCGGGGGATATCATGCCGGCAGACAACAATAAAACCGTTGCGCTTGAGCAAATCAGATACCTCACAATAATTTCCCCAGTGCCACTCCATTATGATCAGATCAATCTCTTTGGTCAGAATGCCGGATGCTTCAAGATTCTCCAATATCTCAATTTCCGCGCCCTCACAATCTATCTTCAAAAAACGTTTTTCCTGCGGATGCAGTTTCAACAATCCCCCCAACACCTCTGAAGCATCTTTGATCATCACCTTTTCAACCGCATTATTCCGGGACGGAAACAAATCTTTAACGGTACTCATGCTCCCGGAAAGTTCTTTATTATAATGAACGGCAATGCTTTTACTGCATCTACCGAGGCCATAATCAAATGCAGTGATTTTGCTGC
>JAGBZM010000057.1 GCA_017628235.1 Lentisphaeria bacterium
GGTAAATCCATTCACGATACCACTTCTTGCATGATTTTTTGATTTCCCCGCTGAACTTATTCAAACCGATCACCATCGTCACCAGCAAAGTGGTGAATATCGCTCCGACCGGCATCAGAATGCTGTTGCTGATAAAGTCAAGAGAATCCAGAATATCCATGTTTTCCGCGATGCTGATGAATCCCAGCGGCCGGACACCTTTCCAGATGCTGTACCCCAGCACCGTGATCACCCCGATTATGACGGTTTCTGCGAGACAGTACAACAGAGCTTTTCTCCGGGATAACTTCAACTCCTGCATCACGGTATGGACATTGGTTTCCAACAGTGAAACGGCACTGGTTGCCGCCGCGAAAAGCACCAGAATAAAGAATATCAACCCGACAAATTGACCGCCGGAAAAACTGCCGAAAACCTGCGGCATGGTGACAAATATCAAGCCGGGCCCGGCATTGCCGGCAGCTTCTTCACCGCCAAAAGCCACTACCGCCGGAATGATCATCAATCCGGCCAGAAACGATACTGCCGTATCAAATAATTCCACGTGGTTCACACTGGAAACCAGATCATCCTGCGGCCGCATGTAGGAGCCGTAAGTGATCATGATACCCATCGCAATGGATAATGAAAAGAACAACTGTCCCATCGCTTCGACAATGGTCATGTAACTGAATTTGGCAAGATCCGGCATCAGGTAGTATTTCAGTCCGGCTCCCGCCCCCGGTAGAAACATACAGTAGATACAAATGCCGATAATCAGCAGTATCAGTATCGGCATCAGAACTTTATTAAAACGTTCAATGCCTTTTTCCACTCCGGAGCAGACCACTGTCGCCGTGATCACGATGAAAATCATAAAGAAGAATATCGCCGGCCAGGTGGAGGAGATAAAGTTGGAAAAATACTCTGCTGAAGTGCTCTTATCTCCGAATTCCGCCACCGGAGTCGTGGCAAAAGCAAACATGTATTTTGTCACCCAACCGCCGATAACGCAGTAGTACGGCAGTATTATCAACGGCACCAGTGCATTGATCCAGCCTCCGGGGGAGATTATTCTGCCCCACTTCCCTTTACCGGCACACAGATCCCGGAAAGCTCCGATCGGGCTTTTGCCGGTCATCCGGCCGATGTTGTTCTCCGAAATCAGCAGGGCATAACCGAATGTCAGCATCAGAACCAGATAGGTCAGAAGAAATATTCCTCCGCCGTATTTGGCTGCCAGATACGGGAATCGCCAGATATTGCCAAGTCCGACCGCCGAACCGGCTGCCGCCAGTACAAAGCCCAGACGGCTGGAAAACCCTTCTTTTTTCATACGCAGCAAAATCCTTTCAGAATTTTTTATCCATCAAACGCAAAATTCCCTCCAGCAAAGTCGCCGGATGCGGTGGACAGCCCGGGACATAGAGATCCGGTTTCAATATTTCCTCCACACCGTCATGCACAGCCGGTGAACCGGCAAAAATGCCGCCGGATATGGCGCAACTGCCGCAGGCGATGACCCAGACCGGTCGCGGCGCAGCATCATAACTCTTTTTCAGAGCCAGCAGCATGTTTTTACTTACCGGTCCGGTGACCAGAATACAATCCGCGTGCCGGGGCGAAGCCACCACCTGAATACCGAAACGGCCCATATCCCACGCCAGAGTATTCAAAACGTTGAAGTCAAGTTCGCAGGCAGCACATCCTCCGGCGGAAACCTGCCGGATTTTCAAGGATTTGCCGCAGAATTTCAGAAATTCCCGGTCAGTCGGCCGGGGCGGAATATAGGGCGAACCGTCGGCAATCAGTTCTTTGCGTTCCATTGCCGCCAGACGGTATTCCCGGCTCATGGTCAGAGCCTGAACCGGGCAGGTGTCGGCACACTTGCCGCAGAAAATGCATTTGCCGGTGTCGATACTCAATTTATCGGCTGCAATTGTCACTGCTCCGGTCGGGCAGGCATCGGCACATTTTCCGCAAATATCGCACTTTTCCGGAATGATTTCCGGCCGTCCGGCAAAATGTTCCGGCAGCTGCGGCGGGGCATAAGGGAATTTGCCGGTGCGGAAACCCTGGAACAATCTGGCTTTTAGTGAATTCCACATGTGATTTTCCTCCTCAAAGATCGTGTCCGCAGTATGAGAGATTGAAACTTTTATTGCAGATCGGGAAGTGGGCTATTTCTTCATTCCGCAACGCCATCGCCAAGCCCTCCCAGTTGTGCAGGGACGGGTCGGTGATTTTTACCTGTCTGAATTTGCCGTCCCGGTCTGTCAGTATCACATGACAGAGTTCGCCGCGCCATGCTTCAGTAACGGATACGGCGATCGCTCCCGGCATCAATTCCGGCACTCCGGTTTCCGGCGGCACTTCGATACCCTGCGGGAATTGGTCGAGGATGGAAAAGAGAAATTTATGGGAAATTTTCAATTCCTCATATCTGACACGGGCGCGGGAGAGAACATCACCGGTAAATTTCCCGGCAGCCTGCGGCAGCGGTTCACTTCCCGGTCGCGGCAGATCGGTACGGGAATCTGCCGGCAGACCGCAAGCTCTGGCCGCCACTCCGACCAGACCGAGTTCAACGGCGGTCACGGCGGTCACCGTACCGGTATTTTCAAAGCGGTCAAGCACCGTCGGCGAATTGAACATCAATTCCAGTGCGTTCCAGAGTTCGGCGGAAACCTGTTTCAGCCATGAGTGCAGTTTGGCGATTTTTCCGGCATCCACTCCGTAGCGGCAGCTGCCGGGAACAATGAAATTTCTTCCGAAACGGTTGCCGCACAAATCGGCACTCATATTGAGGTATTCGCCCCTGATCCGGCCGCAGAAACTGGCCGTCGGCAGAAATGCCACATCTCCGGCCAATGCTCCCAGATCACCGATATGGTTGGCACAACGTTCCAATTCCAGTGCGACTTGACGCAAAATATTCACCTGCGGTGCCACAGTAATGCTGCCGAGAGCTTCGATGAGTGCAGTATAGTTCCAGGCGGCGGCGATCGAAGAGTCTCCGGCTGCTGTTTCTATCAGGTGTATGGAACGTTTGTCCGGTCCGGCAAACAGCAGCTTTTCCACGCCCCGGTGCTGGTATCCCAGAGAAATTTCCAGAGAATATACCGTTTCTCCCATGCATTCAAAACGGAAGTGTCCCGGTTCGATAACCCCTGCATGCACCGGACCGACTGCCACTTCGTGGATCTCTTTGCCCTCCATGCCGAAGTACTCCATTTCTCCGATATCGTTCCCGGTGAAACGCAGGGGCTTCAAATTCGGATGTCCCTCCGGGATAATGCCGCAACTTTCATAAATATCCCGTTCAAAACGGTTGAATCCGGCATATTGTGCGGTAAGCGAATGGTATTCTTTGCCGATCAGACCTTTCAGTATCCGCAAACCTTGCCGGATCGGGTCAGCTAAAACTGCCACCAGAATATTGGGCTGTTCATCTCTGCCCGGGATGGCAAAAAAGGCGGAGATCCGGCATTTGTCCTCCAATATCGCCTGCAGACAGGCAGTGGAGAATTTGGTTTCGTGCAGCAGAGGGACGGTATCAAAATTTGCCGCACAGCCGTTTTTCAAAAACAGATAATTATTTTCCATGATCGTTTTATCCTCTGATTATCCAAGCTGCACCGACGGCGATCCCCAGCAGTGTGATCAGCAGCATCGCGGCCGCCGGAACTGCGGCAAGTTTGTCCGTTTGGGGATCCGGGACGATCTTTTCTGTACCGGGAGCTGCCATTTGCAGCATCCGCTGGGACATGGCGCAGAAAATTATCAAAAGCAGCAGCAGTATGGCCATGCCCGGAATTATTCCGCTGCCGGCAACCAGAATCAATTCGGTGAAAAACAGCGGTGACGGCGGAGTGCCGCAGATCAGCAGCATCCCGCAGATCCACAAAGTTCCGTTTTTCGGCAGCCGGCTGAATAGACCGCGTACATCTTTGATACTTCTGGTGTGATAGCTCAACAGAATGTTCCCAGCCACCAGAAAGAGTGCCATTTTGGTCAGCGAGTGCGAAAACACATGAAGCATCCCGTACTCCGGCAGCGCATAAGCAGTGAAAAGGGCGATCAAACCCATATGTTCCACACTGGAATAGGCCAGCATCCGTTTGAAATCTTTCTGGTTGATGATGAAAAATGCGGCGACCGCCAGCGAGAAGAATCCAAAAAATTTCAGATAACCGCCGCAAAATTCCAGCAACTCCGCCGGGATCACCTGCCAGAGCCGGAGAATCGCCAGAAATGCACAGTTGAGCAGACTGCCGGAGAGCAGGGCCGACACCGGAGCCGGAGCTTCGCTGTGAGCATCCGGCAGCCAGGAGTGAAACGGGGCCAGACCCATTTTCAGCGCGTACCCGGCAAAACAGAGAACAAAGGCGATCTTGAACCAGAGAATATTCACTTCCCCGGCGGCAATGACCTCCCTGACCGCTGCAAAACTCAGCGAACAATGCGGATCAGTCAGAGCAGCGGCAAGCACCATCGTCCCGAAAAGAGCCAGACCGATACCGACGGAACAGATTAACAGATACTTCCACATCGCTTCCAGTGAACCTTTGCTTTTGTGGAAATTTATCAGCGGCGCACTGGCAAGCGTGGTTCCTTCCACTGCCACCCAGAGCATACCGAAGTCCCGGGCCAGAGCCGTCAGAGTCATGGTCATCAGGAAAAGCAGCAGCAATACCGCAAAAGTATGTTCTTTCATGCCGCAGTGGCCGTCGGAATTCTGCATATCCTGCGGCAGCCAGTAATTCAAATGCAGTGAAGTTAATAAAAAGAGCAGACTGGTCACCGCCAGAATCACGATCCCCTCCCGGTCTGGTGCCAGCGTCAGCGTCCGGGTGATCTCCAATTGCGAATCACTATAAATCAGCAGCCCGCACAATACGGCATGGACGGTCGCCGCCAGTATCAGAATGAACCGGGCGGTTCTGCCGCTTTTACTCAAATATGCCGCCAGCGCACCGGCCAGCGGAACAGAAATCAATCCGGCAATAATCATTTCTGCACCTCTTTCACGGTGGATATGTCATCCAATTGATTAAGTTTATCCGCATCAATGTGGGCAAATTCGCGGCTGATCTGAAAGACCGTGATGCCCATGATGAATACCAGCACCAGCACATCGAGCA
The DNA here is from genome assembly GCA_017628235.1 of Lentisphaeria bacterium. Classification (GTDB taxonomy): domain Bacteria; phylum Verrucomicrobiota; class Lentisphaeria; order Victivallales; family Victivallaceae; genus UBA1784. The sequence goes on from JAGBZM010000057.1 coordinate 5,124, forward strand.
GGATCCCCAGTTCCACCATGACCGGGTGTTCACGCATTGCCGCCGCACCGAAAAGTGTGATGCCGTTTTCAAATACCAGAAATCCGATAACCTGAGTCAACGCTTTTTTCCGGGCGATGATCAGAAACAAACCGGTCATTACTGTCGTAAATGCCGAAGGAATCGCGATCCCGGCCAGCGGTGATGCCCCCGACGGCAGCTGCAGCATTCCGGTCAGATAAAAACTGAATAACGCCATTGCCAGCACTGCTATCGCGGAAAATGAATATCCGATCACCGGTTCGAGTTCCCGCTTGACTCCGGCTTTTTTCATCGCCGCAAAGAGCAGTACCGGCAGCAGAATACCTTTCAGAGTCAGATTGATCGCTGCCATCGGCCAGTAACCGCCGGTTCCGGCCATCGCCGCCATTGACAGCGGCAGTATCCCAAGAATGATCCCCTGCAGAGCCACCAGCCGGATGCAGTGCAGCAGACGGCTGGAAACTGCCAGCATCAGACAACTGGCCATAAACAGAGCCAGCAGTAATTCGTTGAATTGAGTCATCAGTTACCTCCTTTGATGAAAAACAGACAGAAAAGGATCGCCAGTACCGGCAGTACCGCAGCGGCGATCAGCAGCGGCGGTACTTTCAAAAAGCGGTAACGTGCCATCGAGGATTCGACAATGCCGACCAGAATGCAGATCGTTCCGACTCCGGCAAAATAAAGGATGATTTCCCAATACCACTGCATGATCCCCGGCGGGATCAGCATGGCGGTGATAAAGCCGGCAAAGAGCCAGAGTTTCAATGCTGAAGCATAAAGGATCGCGGCCAGATCCGGTCCGGCATAGTCCAGGATCATCGCTTCATGGATCATGGTCAATTCCAGATGGGTCTCCGGATCGTCGAATGGCACCCGGCAGTTTTCCGCCAGCATGACCAGAAACATCGCCGTCGCCGCCAGCAGTACCGGCGTGAGGGTCGTCCATGAATTCACTCCGCCGCCGCAGAGCATCCCATTCAGATCCAGCCGCCCGGAGAAAATAACCAGAAAGCTCAGGACCGCAAAGATCGCCGCTTCAGCCAGGGCGGAAAAAAAGACCTCTCTGGCAGCTCCCATGCCTTCAAAACTGGAAGCGGTGTCCAGTGCCGCCAGTACCATCAGCATCCGGCAGCTGCCCAGCAGGTAGAAAAACATTACCGCATCCCCGGTGAAACTCCAGACCGGGGTCGTTCCCGGTACCGGCAGCAGGAATAGTGCCGGAAGCGTAAATCCCAGGATCAATGACGGAGCCAGACGGATTATCCCCCCGGAAGAAGTGGAGATGACGCACTCTTTTTTCAGCAGTTTGGCCAGATCATAATAGAGCTGGGTGATACGCGGGCCGCGCCGTCCGGCAAAAAACGCTTTAACTTTGTTGATTATTCCCGGCAGCAGCGGAGCAAGGATGACCGCCGCCGCTGAAACAAGCATGTGATATGAAAAATGACCCATGATTCAGTTTCCTTTCATTATTACCCGGATCAGCATTCCGGCCAGGGTGATGACCACCACCAGCAGGTAAAAGTGCAGATTGCCGGATTGCAGAAAGTGGATGCGGTCCGCAACCTTGCCGGTGAAACGGAAGATTTTTTCCCAGAACCCGGATGTGGCAGGATCGTTTATTGATTCAGAAAATTCCGCTTTGCCGGAGAATATTCCTGACGGCGGCACGATCCGTCTGACCGGACGGATGAGAAGACGGAAAAAATCCACCGGATTTTGGGAAAAAGAAGTTGCTGTATACTCCATTTTGGCATCCGGCCGGGCAAATCCGCAATCCCAGGTCGGTGAGATCCTTTCGCCGCAACGGGAGATAATCCGGCAGCGGATTATGAATATTGCCGCCGTAATTACTGTTGCGGCCAGCGAGATCATGCTGACTGCCGCCGTCAATCCGGATAAAAATTTTACGGTCCGGGCATCTGCGGCAAAGCACGTTTCCGAAGCATAAGTGACTGCGGCCGGAATCAGGAAAAGGAAGAGACAATTCAATATGAAAAGCACGATGACCGGCATGGTCATGCCCAATGGTACTTCTTCGGCGTTGGCGGCTTTTTCACTTCTGGGTTCGCCGCAGAATACTGCACCGGCACTTTTAGCCATCGCCGCTGCTGCCAAGCCCCCGGTCAGGGCCAGGATCACCAGTACCGCCCCGGAGAGCCAGATGATGGCCGTCTGCCCACTCTGCAATCCGGCAAACGCCGCCAGATAGATGAGGAATTCTCCGGCAAATCCGGCAAATGGCGGCAATCCGCACAGCGCAAGCGCGTGGAGGATAAAAGCGGTTCCGGTACGCGGCATTCTTTTCAGCAGACCGCCGGTTTCATCCATATCCAGAGTGCCGGTGGCCTTGTAGACGGAACCGGCCGCCAGAAACAGACCGCCTTTGAGCATGGCATGGTTGAGCAGATGTATCCCGAATCCGGTGAATCCGGCGATCATCATTACCCGGTTCCCGCAGGCTGCTCCCAGAAAACCCATTCCGGCGGCACAACTTAAAATACCCATATTTTCGATACTGGAATAAGCCAGCAATCTTTTCAGGTTGCTCTGGGCCAGCGCGAAAATTATTCCGGCGGCACCGGCGATCAAACCGGCCCCCGTCAGTATCCAGCCGTAAAACAGATGGTTGCCGTCCGGCAATGTCCCATAGGTGAAAAGTCCGAAAAATCCCAATTCGATCATCGCTCCGGACATCAGGGCTGATACCGGAGCCGGAGCCGCCGGGTGCGCTTCCGGCAGCCAGATGTGAAGCAGCGGCAAACCGATTTTCAAGCCGAAACCGATCAGTCCGAGCAGAAACATCCAATTCGGCGTGTGGGGGAAAAAGAAAAGCAGGATCAGCATCGCCGCCCCTGCATGGCATGCCATTATGTAGATCCAGCCGGCCCGCAATGCCCCCCGGTTGTGACGGTCAAATATGACCAGCGCAAAACTGGCTGCTCCCATTATTTCCCAGGCCAGCAGAAAATTCAGGGCGTTGGCCGATTGAGTCACCCAGACCATCGCCGCTGCGGTCAGATTGAGAAAACACCAATAACTGCTGCTGTGTTCGTCGCCGTGTCCGGCCAGATATCCGGGGGAATGGATACCGGCTGTCAATGCCAGCAGCAGTACCGGCAGCAGAAACAAATTATGCATGGCAAACCCCGTTCCGGCAATCCCCTGACAGCCGAGCATGATCAAGCCGGCTGCAGAACTGCCGCAGAGCGTTCCGCAACCGGCAGCTGTTGCCGCCGGGACTTTGCGCCGCAGTAAAAATGCCGCCAGCGCGCCGGCGGCCATCACCGCCGCCGGTAAGAGAAGTATATTCACTTTCCCAATTCCTTATGTATATTTTTTTTATTGAAAAATGTGTCAGCCTATAATATACTGCAAAAAGTGATGATTTTCAATCTTTCCGTACTTGAATCTACGCCTTTGAGGTATCATATTATAAGAATATACAGAATTTGTATTTGCCCGGAGCTTTACAGCACTGAAAAGCAGGAAAAAGTGCGGGTATGTAAAATATTATCCGGTTAATATGCGTTAATATCAACAGGAATCGTATCAACAAAAAATATTGAAACAAAGGGGATATTTTATCAAAATGAAAAACTTTCTCAAACTTTTACTGCCGTTGACCATTGTCATCATTATCGCCGGAGGATCATGGTGGGGATACAAAACATTTTACCGGGATAAAACCGTTATCTCCTACAAAACGGAAAATGTCATGCGGGAAGATATAACCAGTTCCATCAGTGCTTCCGGTACGGTTGAGCCGGAGGAGTTGATCAATGTCGGTGCGCAGGTTTCCGGAAAAATCATGTCTTTCGGCAAGGATGCCGACGGCAATACAGTGGATTATTGTTCTTATGTTAAAGCCGGTGCGCTGCTCGCCCAGATCGACGATGTGCTTTACGCCGCTGCTCTCCGGGAAGCCAAAGCTCAGAAACTGCAGGCCGAATCATCCATCACTTCGTCGCAAGCTTCCATCCGCCAGGCCGAGGCCAAACTCAATCTCGCGGCAATAAACTGGAAACGCGCTCAGGAACTTTTCAATAAAAAAGCCATGTCCAAGAGTGAATACGATTCCGCCGAAGCCGCTTACATCTCTGCCCAGGCTGATTCCGCCGCCGCCCGGGCAAATCTGGAACGTTCCAATGCCCAGCTCGCTATCGCCGAAGCTGCTTTGATCAAAGCTCAGCGCAATCTGGATTACTGCGCGATCACTGCCCCGGTCGACGGAATCGTTATCGACCGCCGTGTCAGTCTGGGACAGACGGTGGTATCCAGTATGAGTGCTTCCAGCATCTTCCTGATCGCCAAAGATTTGAAAAAAATGGAAGTGTGGGTCTCTGTCAATGAAGCCGATATCGGACATATCGCTCCGGGAATGGCCGCTGAGTTTACCATCGATACATTCCCCGGCATCGTGTTTACCGGAATGGTCAAAAAAGTCCGGCTCAATGCCACCATGTCTCAGAATGTGGTCACTTACATTGTGGAAGTTACCACAGACAATACCGACGGCAAACTTATCCCTTACCTGACGGCCAATGTCAAATTCATCCGTGACCGCCGCAAAAATGTGCTGACTGTTTCCAATGCGGCTCTGCGTTTTCAGCCGGACAAAAATCTGGTGGCTCCGGAATACCGCGATAAGGAGTTCCCCGCCAACGCCAGAATCGTATATGTCCGAGATGGTGAATTCCTCCGGCCGGTCGAGGTGAAAACCGGATTGACCGCTTCCGGCCGGATCGAATTGATCGACCCGCCGTTAGCTGAGGGAGATGAGATCATTTTCGGAGCTACCGAAGTTTCTGTCGAAAAAAGCAAAGCTGAAAAAGGTAAAGCCAGTCCTTTTATCCCCAAAGCGGAAAACAATAAAGTGCGCGGCGGCGGTTCTGCTGCCAACCGCGCCCGCGCTCAGCAGTCCGGCAAGTAAGGAGTTCGGTCATGGCTCTTATCGAATTACACAATATTACCAAAGATTACCCTCTCGGAGAATTGTCGATCTCCGTACTTAAAGGTGTGTCGCTTTCCATTGACCGGGGCGAATATGTCGCGCTGATGGGAGCTTCCGGTTCCGGAAAAAGCACCCTGATGAATATTCTCGGCTGTCTGGACCGTCCAACTTCCGGAGATTATTTCCTCGACGGTCAGGAACTCGGCCGCGCTTCCGGGGATGAGAGAGCAAAAGTGCGGAATCGCAAAATCGGATTCGTTTTCCAGAGCTTCAACCTCCTGCCCCGGACTTCCGCTTTGGAAAACGTGATCATGCCGCTGGCTTATACTTCCAACTTGAGTACCGCCGAAAAAAAACGGCGCGGACTGGCTGCTCTGGAAGAGGTCGGTATCGCTGACCGCGCCGGTCATCATCCATCTCAACTTTCCGGCGGACAGCAGCAGCGCGTGGCTATCGCCCGCGCCCTGATCAACCGGCCACCAGTGATTTTTGCCGATGAACCGACCGGAAACCTTGACTCCAAAACCAGCGTCGAAGTAATGGATATGTTTGAAAAACTCAACTCAGAGGGAATCACTGTCATTCTGGTCACTCACTCCCAGGCAATCGCCAAATTCGCCAAACGGACTATTTGTATGAGTGACGGACAGATAGTTTCCGGACTTTTTGAAGGAGGCGTGTCACAATGAGATTTTTTTCCACCATATTGATGGCATTGCGTTCTCTTTTGCGTAATCCCACCCGTACTCTGCTGACCATGCTCGGCATCATCATCGGTATCGCCGCCGTGATCGCCATGATGGAGATCGGAGCCGGATCTTCAGCCAGCATCCGGGACACTATCGAACAGATGGGAGCAGGTTCCGGTGTGGTCTATCCCGGCGTGCGCCGGGTGGCTGGAATCAAGGTCGGCGTCAACACCTGGACACGGCTGCTCCCGGCCGATGCCGAAGCTATTTTGCAGGAGTGCCCGCATGTTTCGCAGGTTTCTCCGGTTGTCAGTTCCAGTTCTGCTCAGGCCATTTTCGGTTCGGAAAACTGGATCCCCGCCCAGATGTACGGCGTCGCTCCGGCATATTTCAATATCCGGGATTGGCAGCTCGCGGAGGGCCGCTTCTTCTCCGAACGGGAAGTCGGTATCAATGCCCGGGTATGTCTGGTCGGTGCCACTATCGTTAAAGAACTTTTCGGCGGAGCTTCTCCGGTGGACAACGAAATGCGGATCAACAACACCACATTCAGAGTTATCGGTGTGTTGAAAAGCAAAGGTTCCAACATGATGGGACAGGATGAAGATGATGTTATCCTCATCCCCTGGACCACCATGCGTATGCGTATTACCGGCTTGCGTAACGGTTCGGCGACCAGTACCACCAGCACTCTGGCCAGCAAACCGGGCGCAATCTTTCCCGTGTCCGGTGTCGCTCTCTATCCGGAACAGGATTCTGCTCTCCGAAGTGATAAACTGGTCATCCCGAAATTTACCTATGTCGATCAGATCGCCTTTTCCGCCATCGCTCCGGAAAAAATGAATGATGCCATCGCTGAAATAACCGCCGTCCTCCGCGAACGTCATCAACTCGTCGCTGCTCAGGATGATGACTTCAGAATCCGCAGTGCCGCAGACTTTATGAAAATGATGGATAAAACCACTTCTCTGATGAATAACCTCCTCCTCGGAGTCGCTCTGCTCTCTCTGCTGGTCGGCGGGGTCGGTATTATGAATATCATGTTGGTCTCCGTCACCGAACGTACCCGCGAAATCGGTTTGCGTATGGCAGTCGGAGCCCGCAGCAAAGATATCCTGAAACAGTTCCTGATCGAATCAGTCGTAATGTGTCTGGTCGGCGGTATCATCGGTATCCTCGTCGGACATGGCGCTTCTCTCTTTATCGAAAGTCAATTGCATTGGCCGATCGAAAGCAGCCCCGGTGCCGTCATCGCCGCTTTCGCCGTTTCTGCCAGCATCGGCATGGTGTTCGGTTTCTATCCGGCTTGGAAAGCTTCTCAACTTGACCCCATCGAAGCCCTCCGCTACGAATAACTTACTTTCTTTTCACGGGAAAAGAAAGTAAGCAAAGAAAAGCGGGATACCCTACTTTCTTTTTCCCGAAAAAGAAAGTAGGCAAAGAAAAAGGGTGCCGCCATAAGCAGCGAAACTTCACGCAGCGGTCAGGCCGCGTAACGAGTATACCCCCCTGTATAATTAAACTTGCATCCCCCTGATTTTTTACGCAATCAGGAGGCCGGCACAAATAAAAACGGACACCCGGAAATTTCCGGATGTCCGTTTGCTGTATTCAGCAGAAATCTCTTACGCCAGACGGGCTTCGAGAGCTTCAAGCTGTTTGACCAGCTCGGCGGGGAGACGGTCACCGAATTTGGCATAATGTTCTTTGATCATCGCCAATTCGTTCTTCCAGCCTGCAACATCGACTTTGAGCAGTTCTTCCAGATCAGCGGCGGAAACTTCGCCTTCCAATCCTTTGATATCGATGGCATCAGTGGTCGGCAGGAAACCGATTTCTGTCTCTTTGGCAGCTCCGGTTCCGGCGCAGCGGGCAAATACCCAGGCCAGCACGCGGCTGTTATCGCCAAAACCAGGCCACATGAATTTGCCTTCGGCACTCTTGCGGAACCAGTTGACACAGAAGATTTTCGGCAGATTGCCTTTGGCCGCGCCTTTTTTACCGATTTCCAACCAGTGTTTGAAATAATCGCCCATGTGGTAGCCGCAGAAGGGCAGCATGGCGAAGGGATCGCGACGGACAGTACCGGCTTTCACGTCAAGCGCGGCTGCGGTAACTTCTGAACCGACTGTCGAACCGATGAATACACCGTGTTCCCAATCTTTGGCCTGATAGACCAACGGCAGCGTGGTCGGACGACGGCCGCCGAAGAGGAACGCGCTGATCGGCACACCGGCAGGATCTTCCCACTCCGGAGCGATCGCCGGACAGTTGGAAGCACAGGCGGTGAAACGGGCATTCGGATGAGCCGCTTTGACCGGTTTGCCATCGGCATCAACCATGTCGGGGGTCCAGTCATTGCCTTTCCAGTCGATCAGGTGAGCCGGAGCCGGGGTGCCGATGCCTTCCCACCAGACATCGCCGTCATCGGTCAGAGCCACGTTGGTAAAGATGGTGTCTTTGGCACAGGAGAGCATGGCGTTGGGGTTGGACTTCATGCTGGTTCCCGGAGCAACACCGAAGAAACCGGCTTCCGGGTTGATGGCACGCAGTTTGCCCTCATCATCGAACTTCATCCAGGAAATATCATCACCGATGGTCTCGACTTTCCAGCCGGGCAGGGTCGGAATGAGCATCGCAAGGTTGGTTTTGCCGCAGGCCGACGGGAATGCGCCGGTGACATATTTGCTCTCTCCCTGAGGATTGGTGAGCTTCAGAATAAGCATGTGTTCGGCCAGCCAGCCTTCGTCGCGGGCCTGAACCGAAGCGATACGCAGAGCCAGACATTTTTTGCCCAGCAGAGCGTTGCCGCCGTAACCGGAACCGTAGGACCAGATCTCACGGGTTTCGGGGAAGTGGGCAATGTATTTCTGATCCAACGGAGCGCAGGGCCAGATGCCGTTATCAGACTCACCGGCAGCAAGCGGTTTGCCGACGGAGTGGACGCAGGGAACGAATTCGCCGTCGCCGAGAACATCCAGAACTCTGGTGCCGACGCGGGTCATTACATGCATATTGATCACAACGTAGGCGGAATCGGTGATTTCAATACCGATTTTGGCGATCGGAGAACCGACCGGGCCCATGCTGAACGGAATGATATACATGGTACGGCCGTGCATACAGCCTTTGTACAGGCCGAGCATGGTGGTTTTCAATTCTTTGGGATCGATCCAGTTATTGGTCGGGCCGGCATCTTCCTTCTTCTCAGAAGCGATGAAAGTACGGGCCTCGACACGCGCCACGTCGGACGGATCGGAGCGGAAAAGCAAGCTGTTGGGGCGTTTTGCAGGATTCAAACGGGTGGCAAGACCGGATTCAACCATCTCGTTGCA
>JAGBZM010000058.1 GCA_017628235.1 Lentisphaeria bacterium
GAAGCGCGGTTCGTCGGCAATTTCCGCACAGTTCAGCGCATCATCCGGCAGGGATTTGATAGTGGCGGCAAAAAGCATCTGCGCCAGCGCGTTGGCGGCATAAGATGCTCCGCGCAGGTCTCCGGCAGTCGCAGTGATCCCCTCCGGGGTAACAGTCATCTGCCACGCGCCGTCAGTCATCGGAGCGTATTTGAAGTTGATTACGGCATTTTCGGCGGTTTTGCCGACCTTCAGACCGAGAACTGCAAAAACTTTTTCCAAATAAGCACTGATGGAGCTTAATTCCGGAACAATCCGGAAAGCTGTTAACTTTTTCACCGGCAATTTACCGGCAATTTTTTTCATACACTGCGGCGCAGGAATGAGTACACTTGCGGTGTGTCTTGACATAAAAACCTTTTTATCAGCCACCTTGAAATCCACGAATCCGGAATATTTATCCGGAAAAATCCATCACGCAGTTAATATACTGCCGGTTGACTTATATTTCAAGGTCGGCAAGCACCGCATAATGGTCACTGGCACTGCAGTCGCTGCCGTTGAAAAACTTTTCACATTTGACTGCTCCATGCGGTGCGGCAGCAATATAGTCAATCTGCACCCAGCCGAACTTTTTGGAGTTGGCTGTGGGCAGGCTGCTGCGGCCATCATTGAATACATCGAATTTTCCCCGCAGGGCATTGATCGACGGATCATCGGGCTGGGAATTGAGATCTCCGGCAAGGATTACCGGATAGAGACCATTGGCATCCAGATAACGGAAAACAGCTGATAACTGTGCGATCCGGCCTTCGGCATCTCCCTCGAATTCTCCCTGATAGGAGAGGTGGGTGCTGACCATATAAAAAGGTTTGGGGGCATGGATACGGGTAATGACCGCTGTACGCGGTTCAATACCCGCAGGTACGGGGAGCATGATCGAAGTGATCAGCTCCACCGGATATTTTGAGAGGACGGCTACACCGTAATACCCGTCACAGCCGGGGAAGTAATCGGCGTATTCCAGAGCCTTGGCGAAAGCATAATTCATACCGAGGCGGCGGGCGACGAGTGTGGGATAGTCGATCGGCTTGCCGAATGGATGGCGGATGGAAACCTCCTGCAAAGCGACCACATCCGGATCATACGACGCAATATGCTCCGCTTGCGGAAGGTAATCGTGAACTTTTCTGCCATTGGCAAAACCCGATTGAACATTGTAGCTCATCACTCTCAATTTCATGACTTACAACTCCTCTTTGTCATAGTATGGACGCAGACAGATGTAGTTGAGCATCAACATACTTCCATCCGGCGCATTTTTATTGTCAAAAGTCAGTTTGACTTCATCATCTTTGGCTGTGAAAATTATCTTGTGGATATTCACATAAGCATGATTGCTTTTGGTGGCATTGCCGATATAGTGGGTATGCTCAAGGATTTCGGCATCATCGAGAGTCACATTCAGCGGCAAGGCACCGATTTTCTGCCGGTTGCAGATGACATCATCATAATTTCCGACATAGAAGTAGAGGAGATACTTTCTGCCTTTTTCCAAACCTTCGGCTTCCTGGCTGAGTCTGGCGACTTTGCCCGGTTCTTTGGTGAAGAGCGCAAACTCATCTCCGGCACCTCTGGAACCATGCATTTTGATATTGTTTTTACCGTAGCCCGGATAAATTTCTTTGACCACATTGCCGGAAACATCCCAGTGTTTCAGACCGTCGGTAAAGGCCGGATTTTTAAGGAAGCCGGGTTTGAGGGTAAAGCCGTACTCCTGAGAAAGCAGATTCTTTTTACCTTCAAACGCATAGTGGCGCATCACGCGGAAGCTCCAGCGGGCGATCTCCTCATCGGCGGCATAAGTACCCCAGAAGCCGACTTTGCCGACTCCGTTGAATGCCGGATCGTTGGCAACGGCATGCATTTTCATATCGATGATAACTTTGTAATCGATATCCGGATAATGGGCCAGAGAGATATTCGGCGGGCAGGAGAAGTTGCCCCAGCAGACACCGGCTTTGGAGAAAAGTCCCGGCGCACAGTCACGGAACATATTCCATTCCTGCGCGGCATTGCTCAGCATCGCTTTGACATCCCGCATATTCTCCTCGCCGCGCGGATACAATTCAAACGCCAGATAGGATTTGCCTCCGGTGACATTGGCGGCGGCGGAAATGGCATTCAGCAGGGCATCGGTGACCGGGCCGGTCTGGTAGGTGACGACCTGTTTATCATACGGGTTGGTGAATTTTTTCAGGGCGTATGCGTAGGGATCGAGCATGACCGGATAGAAGCACTCGGATTCATCCATTGTTGTGCCGTGACTGTAGGGATTGCGGAAAGCTTTGCTTTTCAGTATCCGGTTCAGATCATCTTCCGGGACGTTGGGATTGGCCCAATTCTGAATACCGTAATTTTCCAGATATTTTCTGCCGAGCTGATTCAATTCGGCAAATTGCTCTTTGGTCAGACCGGCGACATTGATGGTGGTCAGACCGGGGAAGAGGTATTTTTTGGCAAATTCCCAATCATATCTGCCATTGCCGGGCATACGCGGAGTCATCAGGGCAAAGGTCATCACATCAGGGATCAGGCGCACTTGCAGTCTGCCGGAATCCCCGGCAACTTTCACAGCGAAAACTCCGGGATCAAGGTCGCGGATGATTTCGCTCTGCTGAGCTTTCTGATCGAATATTTTTTTACCGTCAAGAGTGACCGTGAATGGTTTTTTATTGTCCGCATCAAAGTGGAAAAGGACAAAACCGTAACGGTTGTTGGTGATTTTCACGGTTTCGCCGTCTTTGACTTTGCCGTTGAAAACTTCTGTAACGATGTTATTGAGCTGTCTGGCTTTTTCCGGCAGCTGCGGAATGGGCATGGCACGGACGGAATAAGTTTCCTCGTACCAGACTTTACCGGAAGTTTTACTGATGATCCGCACGCGCATACTTTGGGGCTTTTTGGCCGTGAGCTTGCCGAAATCGACCTTGAAGCGGTCAAAGGTGAATGGGGATTTGACTGTCTTTTTGTCGTATGAGAAGTAAAATTCGCATTCGGCATTTTCCGGATCACCGCCGGCGAAGGGGCCGACCCAGCGGAATTCGATGGCGGCATTATCGGCGGGCAGATAGTAGAGGATATTCAGCGGCACCAGAGTGGGAGCCACATTTTCCATCAGGGTTTTTGAATCACGTTTACCGATTTCGGTCAGCGGTTTGAGGGTGATCCCGGCGATATCCATTTCGCCGCCGCCCTCATCGAGGATCAATTCCACGTCGTAATAGGGATAAAGCGGTTTTTCTTCGGCAGGCAGGGTGATGACCCTTTCAAAGTACCGCCACTGCGGCAGATTGGCCGGAAGACCGACCAGCAGGTGATCGCCTTCGCGTTCCATATGATTGGAACTGCTGGCTACGCGGATACCGGACATGTGGTTGACGGCATTTTTGGTTCGGAACCATGCGCCGACCAGATACTTTTCACCTTTGACCAGTTTCAAATTGGTCTGGTGAAGCAAGGCCGGGGCTTTGGGTGAAGTCAAGCGGACAAAGGGTTTGTTGTCCGGGCCACCGTCGCGGAAATACTGCACTTGCGCTCCGGAACGGGTCAGCGGCATCCAGCCGGTGGGGAAAGAACGTCCGTCAGCGGCAAAAGAACCGTTGACGATCAATTCTCGTGCATTGGCGGCGGCAAGACAGAGTACCGCCGTAAAAAGGAACAGAAACTTTTTCATTTATATATTCAACAGATATTTTGTCAATTGATAAAAATCGTCCACCTCGACAGTGGACACGGTGTCGAGTTTCACCCCGAAACCGTAACGGCAGAATATACTGTTCATTTTTGCATTGCGTGCGGCATTCATATCGGTATGATTGTCGCCTGCGATGTAGGAATTTTCCGCTTTGGCACCATATTTATCCAATAGAAAAAGCATGGCATCGGGAGCCGGTTTCAGCGGGAAACCGGCTCCGCCTCCGATATTTTCATCGAGCAGTTCGGCGATCCCCAGGCCGGAAATTATTTTTTCGGCAACGGTTTGGGGTTTATTGCTGACCACTGCGGTGATCCATCCGGCGTTTTTCAGTTGGCTCAAGCCCTCTTTAACGCCGTCGTAGAGATAAGTATGGTACAACGGGTCATCGGCATAATTCCGGATCATGACCTGCACTGCCTCGTCGATGGAGACCGGCAGCGTGACGTCGGCGCAGGAACGTTCCAGCAATTTTTTAGCTCCGTCACCGGTAAATGAAGTGATGACAGATTCTTCAAGTTCTGCAAATCCGAAGTCGGTACGGGTACGGTTGACTGACCGGGCGATGCCGCCGACGGAATCAATCAGAGTGCCGTCAAGATCAAAAATGACCAGTTTATTCATTTTTCTTACAACTCTTCCACTGTGAAGTCTTTTATTTCAAAAACCGAACCGGAAGACCCCCAGTTTGCCAGCAGCGCAGGGGCGAAAGTGCAGGTGCCGGCCGGAAAGACCGTATTGCTCCAACCCATGTCGCTCACGCCTTTGACGGTGGCGGTGACATCCTGCCATTGTTCAGTCGGTTTTATTGATGCCAGATACATATACGCACCGCCCTGGGTGATCCGGACGGGGGTACCGGCTTTGCCTTCGATACCGGCGGGGCCGCGCAGGGTGACTTTGATCACGCCGTCGCCCATTTTATCGATTTTGCTGATATTGTTGGAAACAGCAAAGTTGGGCAGATCGGAAAAATCTTTGGCGGCATTGAATTGGACTCTCCATGATTTGATGGGGGCCCAGTAACGCTCATTTTCCGGTTTGACCAGCAATTCGGTACTTTCTTTGGTGCAATCGGCGGTCAGAACGGCATCACTGCCTTTAAGGGGAGTGACATGCTGCATGTGTATGGTGCGTCCTTCTTCATTGAAAGGCACTGCGGTCAGGTAGACCTGCGGTTCTTTGGCTGAACCGGGGGCGCGCCGGATCTTCATGGACAACTTGTAACTTTTTTCCGGGTCGACAGGAATGCTTTTTCTGGCGGAGAGATGGTTGGAAGTTTTGATTTGCAGTGCGCCGTTTTCAACGGGGATGAAATCTTTGCTTCGCCGCCAGTCAGCGGGGGTGTTGAATGTGACAACTTCTGCGGACAGTGCGACAGCCGCCAGAAACATGACACCGGACAATGTTTTTTTCATTTTGTTTTTCCTTTTTTCCTGGAAAAGCGGCATGAATCATTAAAGATTTTCTGCTGCTGTTTCCTTTATTAATATAATCCCTCTCGGCGGTAAATGCAAGGGAGAATCATGCTCATCCAGAGCGATAAATCCCCCGGCTGAATGTACCGGCGAATAGGGGAACGGACTTTTTTTCTCCAGCACGACACCGCTTTCCGGAACCTGATAACGGGCAATGCCGTAAGTGTCCCGGTGGCTCAAAAGGGCGATCCACAGATCGCCGCAGGAGTCAGTAAAGTGCATGCAGCTCACCCCGTCATCGGCATTGAGCAGCGGAGAGGGCGGCAGATTGGCGCGGATGAGGGAACTTGCGGCAGTGAAAAACTCTTCCGGGATGACAGTATGCGGTATCCGGGTGGAAATGAACTTGTGATAAGTCGGTTTCCAGTCGAATTCCGGTATTGCTGTTTCCGGCACGATGAGTTTTGTCTCCGTCGTTTTCCCGTTGATGACCGTGCAGAAAAGGGTGTAATTTTCTGCCAGCGGGCATTTGATCGCGGGAGTATTTTCCGGCAATCCGGCATCTTCCAGCCGCCCCATCAGAATGGTTAAACCTTTGCGGGCAAGGATTTTTGCTTTGCATTCACTGCTGTAAAGGTTGAACATCGGCACGAAAAGCGGCTGCTCCACTTTTTCCAGATGTTCCGGCAGGGTGACGCAAGAGATATCCAGATTTCCGGTTTCGACCAGTTTGGCGGGGAATTGATAGGGCGGGATGGTGCCGAATCGCTCATACTCCTCCACCAGCGGGTCGAAGATCTCCGGTGAGACCATCCAGACGATATCTCCGGCGCGGGCGATATCGAAACCGAATGACATTTTCCGGATATCCTCCAGATGCTTCCACTCTTCGCGGGAAATTCCGTCGCCCAGACAGATCAGATGACCGTCGGCGGCACGACGGACCTGCGAACCGTCGAAAAAGCTCTGGTTGACATTGGCAAAGATGTCCCTTTCCAAACGGCAGGGGGCATGGCGGAGGGCATCGTAACTCTCCACCACATCTTTTACTCCGGGCATGACGATAACTTTCATCTCCGGCAGGATGGCGCGCATTTCCGCGATCATGGCACTGAAGTCGAATACTCTTTCGTAATTACCGTAATTCAAGGCACAGCTGGTGGTTACCGACTCGGTGAGCAGATAATCGATGTGCAGGTCATTGAGCTGGCGGTAATCCAGACCGAAATAGAAAATCGACTCAAAAACCGACTTGGCGAATGGTGAATTTATCATCACTTCGCCGCCGGCGGCATGGACGGCGCAAGCGGCTTTTTCCCAGAATCTCACCCAGCAGTCGGAGGTGAATTGCGCCCACTGACGGCGGAAATTCTGCCAGATATAGTCGAGTCTTTCGGCCATCAATTCTTCGGAATGGTCGGCTTTTTCCAGAAATTTCGCCGGAAGTTTGTCTTTGCCGAGATATTCCGCGAACTGGAAAACGAAACCGTCGGATGAGTCCGAGTGGGTCAAATTCCATCCCGGCCCCTGACCATCCGCCCCGTGCCAGCCGTCAAAGCCGTAATCGCGCAGGACATCGACCAGTTTCGGGATGAATATATCCTCAAAGAGAGTGCCGTCGGCCATTTGCGAAAGGAACGACACGGCATTGTCCAGACCGTAGATTTTGTCACCCATGCGGATCTCCGGATGGTCGCTGACAAATTCCCGGTGATAACGGTCGTGCATGATGCGGATGAATACTGAAACAAAGACCTTGATATGGTATTTGTGCAATTCAGCGATCAGCTTGCGGAGGGTGAAGTTGGTCCACTTCTGTCTTGCGCGTTCCTCATTTCTTTCGTGACCAAAGCGGGAACAGACATCGGGAAAGAGTTCATACTCCTCTGTCATCCCTTTATGCATAAGGATGAAATCCACTGCTGAAGCAAGGCAGGATATCCCGTCCGGGACGAAGCCCAGACGGTCGATATACGCTTCTACTCCGCAATCCGGCGCGGTGCAGTCAAATGCCAGCAGCTCCGTCCAAATCCACGTTTCCTGTGATTGCATAGTCATACGTTACGGTCTTTCCAACTCTCCGGCTGCGCGTTTGGTACCGTTATCCAGCCACCAGTGCAGGACATCCTTGGAAACCGCCTCCACATGGCCGTCACAGAAGGCGATATTGTCGGATTTGTTGTGAACTCCTGCCATATTGCCGGTGCCGTTGGATTCTCCTTTTCCTGTCCCGGCAGCAGTATTGTTGATGTTGTAATAGCCGGTATTGGCATATTGACCGCTGGTGTGATAGTATAAAGAATCGCTCAAAAGGATTGTTGATGACGGGTTTTGGATACGTGTCACTTTTACAGGATGATTTACCGTGTTGGTCGTGTTAGCAACCCAACGGGTTGGACCATATTCAAGAACTCCATAACTGACGTATTCTGCAAAATCGCGGTAACCATAATCAGTGATTCGTTTGCGTTTGGGACAAAAAAGGTAGTCTATCTTTTCATAGTCAGAAGAGGTTAATCCCATAAAAATTCTGAATGTAGCAGGCCAAAGTTGTTTTGAAGTTCCTCCTGCGTATAGCATATTCCAAGGAATTAAAAAGTCATCATTGGCATCAGCATACTGCATAAAAAAACCGCTTAGCTGTTTCAAATTATTGATACAGCTGGCGGCGTGACCGCGCTCACGGGCGGAGTTGAGGGCCGGCAGCAGGATCGCGGCGAGGATGGCGATAATGGCGATGACTACGAGCAGTTCGATCAGGGTGAATACCCGGCGGGTATTCATCGGAGACTTCTCCGATGAATGGCAATGTTTGAAAGCACTGGATTTTTTCATTTTCATTCCTCCATTTTGGGTTAACGTTCAAAATACGGTCTGACCGTAATATAGTTCAGAATTTGCCGGCTGCCGGGAACCGCCCGGCGGTTGTTGAAAACCAGCTCCGCTTCCGGTGACTTGGCGCGGAAGATGTATTTGCAGCTGTTCATACACGCTTTCATACTCTTGCGGTCATCGATGAAATAACTTCTGCGGGTGATCGTTGCCCCGGGGATCGTGAGGGTCACGCCCGTATGTTTGGCATCGTATTTTTCCTTGAGTACATCATCATAATCCGCTGTCATATAATAGACCGAGTAGAGTTTGCCCGGGGTCAGACCGGTCAGTTTCTGCCGGATCTCCGCCGGTTGATTCTCCTCTCTGGTCAGCAGCGCAAAGGTGTCTCCCTGCGGATACGCTGAACCGTAACGCTTCTGAAATTTGCTGCCGAAATCCTTTTTCTTCCCGGCTTCGACCTTGCCGGAGATCTGCCAGTTATTCAGGCCGTCTTCAAAATCCGGATTTTTCAGATAGTCCAGATGCCACTTGTAACCGTATTTATCTGAAAGCATGGTCGTATTGCCTTCAATACAGTAGTGTTTCAACAGCGCAAAACACCAGCGCAAAGTCTCCTCATCACAATTCATCGAACCCCAGTAGCCCACGCCGCCGAGATTGTCCAGATCAGGATGATTGGCCAGCAGATTCATCTGCATATCCAGATAGTAACGGAAGTCCACCGTCGGGATACTGTCCAGCGAAATCAGCGGTGCATAGGAGAAGTTGCCGAGAATCACCGAAATATTATTGAAAAGTGCCGGGGCAATATCTTTGTACAACGCCGCATGCTGTGCAGTCTGGCGGATGTAGTTTTCCGCATCTTCTTTTGTGTACTGCGCCCGGTTGTAGACCTCGTAGAGCAGACGTCCGTGTCCGCCGGAAACATTGGCCACCGCCGAAATGAAGTCCGCATAAGAGTGCGTCGGCGGCCCGATCACCCATGTGCTCAAGATCTTATCTTTGGGATTTTTCCACAAACGCAGACCTTTGGCATAGGGACTGGGCACTTTGCAGCTCCAATATTCGACCTCATCCATCGTGGTTCCGTCAAAAAGAGAGCCTTGCAGATCTTTATTCTCTTCAAGCCGTTTGAGCAATCCTTCCGGAGTGCCGAATTTGATGGCACTGGCATTGGATAGAAACCGCAGACCGAAACGCTCCACCTCTTTTTTCTCCGTTTCACCCACGCCGC
Source organism: Lentisphaeria bacterium (assembly GCA_017628235.1). Lineage (GTDB taxonomy): Bacteria > Verrucomicrobiota > Lentisphaeria > Victivallales > Victivallaceae > UBA1784. The sequence continues at coordinate 9,224 of JAGBZM010000058.1, forward strand.
CGATATTGATGGTCGTCAACGCCGGGAGCATATACTTTTTGGCAAATTCCCAATCGTATGCTCCATTGCCCGGTACCCGGATGTGCCACAACGGGAACATGTGCATATCCGGGATCAGCCGGATGGAGATGTCACATTCAGCTCCGCTGTTTTTCAGCGTATATTCCCCGGCGTTGAGATAACGCACTCCGCTGCCGTGCGGGAAGTCCGCCGCCAGCACCGTTTTGCCGTCAATGGTCAATTCCGGCTTTTCATTTCCGGTATAGCGGAAAAGGACATAGTTGTTTCGGGGATTGACAAAGGTTTTACTGCTGTTGGCTGCCAGTTTGCCCTCGTAAACGACTTTCACCATATTATTGAGCCGTTTATACTCTCCGGCAGATTCCGGCAGATCAAGGAAACGCACCGGATATTCCGCACGGAAAACCGTCTTATTGTTACGGTCGGTAATATTGAGAGTCAAGGTGTTCTTCCCTGCGCGCGGCGAGAGCTTGCCCAGATCCACCGTGAATTTTTTCGTGGCAAAAGGAACCGTCAGCTTTTTACCGTCAAGCGTGAAAATACAGCGCAGATCCGCCGCTTTTCCCGGCACTTTGCCCACCCAGAAAAATTCCATTTCCGCCTTTTTACGGTCTATATGTTCGAGCAGCCCCAGCGGAACCAGGGCCGGATCGACATTTTCGATCTGGGTACAGGAACCGTCGATCGCTTTCTGATCCAGCGGTACGATTTTCAGATCCGCGATATCCAGAACTCCGTCCGGTGAATCCGCTTCGATGGCAAAGTAGAAACTGTTGCCGTCAGAGTAACCGGAGTGGATCTTTTCAATATACTTCCATTCCGGCTGATCAGCCGGGAAGATCAAACCGGAATCTTTCGCTCCGGGATGGATCGCCACACAGTTGCGCTTGCCCGTCAGATTGCGCGTGCGGACAAAGGCACTGATGCGGTATTGACCCTTTTTGACAATGGAAATATTGTTCTGGATCACCTGGATCAATCCTTTACGGGCGTGTACCCGCAGAAAACCAAGCCCGTTGGGACCGCCTGTGTCAAAGGCTTCCACCGTACTCGGCGTGTGCGAACGGAACATCCAGAAAGACGGAAAACTTTTTCCATCCTTCGCAAATGTGCCATTAAGCACCAGGTTTTTTTCTGCCGCCTGCAGGCTCGCCGCCGTCAGGATAAACAGAAACACGAAAAACTTTTTGATCATTTTGTATCACCTCCTTAACTTAATACAATAAAATCAAATTGCCAGCATATTCAACGGATTCTCCCGGAGGATCTCCGTTTTTAAATAATTTTCGCTGATCCCGTATCCGGAAATCAACGGCACGACCGTATCAAAAATGTGCCGGTAACCTTTGCCGCCGAAGTCAGTGAGCATGCACTTGAGACAGATATCGTTGGTCAGCAGCAATTGTTTACCGTATCCGGCATCGATTATCTCTGCGGCCAGCTTTGCCCGTTCCGCATCTTTGATGAATTTCCCGGAAGCAAAACCGCCGTCGGCCGGAGTGAATTCCTTGCCGAAATTGTCCAGTTCCACCCAGACTCCGAGTTTCAGCAGCGTCCGGATATAATCCCATTGCGGCTCCACATCACTGTGGCAGATGACGATTTTATCTGCCCGCACTCCGTTATCCAGTAAAATCTGCGCTGCCGGCAAACCGTTGGTTGACCAGGGGTAGATATGCACCTGTACGGCCAAACCGCTTGCCTGATGAGCTTTGGCCGCTGCCAGCAGAGCTTTTTTCTCATCCTTGAGAAGCTCTGCGGATGTGCCGATTTCTCCGATGACTCCCGGCCGGATGCCGTTGATACCGTTGACCACCTCCGAAATGAGTTTTTCCGCTGCTTCAGTTTCACTCATCCGGGCAAAATATGCCGGATGGGTGTCTTGAGTATAGTAACCGCAACCCATGACGATATTCATTCCGGTTTCCAGAGCCAGACGATGCAACTTTTCCGGATCTCTGCCGATTTCAGTTGTAGAACAGTCCACGACAGTATTGCAATTGCTTTCCAGCAGCATTCTGCACTCGTTGACTGCGAGCCGGAAATTATTTATCAGCAGATTATCCTGCATGCAGTAGGGATCGCACATCAGTTTGTCATGATCGCTTTTCAGAAGCGGCCGTACCAGAGCTCCCGCCGCTTTCTGGTTGGTCAGGTCGATGAAAAGATGTTCATGCGACAGGACCATCCGGCAGGCGGATAACGGGATCTCTCCGGTGACGGTAATGATTTTTTTCATAGTGATCGCTTCCGGTCACTCGGCATGACCGACCCCCACATAATAACTCATGGCGTTCTGCGTAGTATCCACCCGGCCGAATTGGCAGACCACCGGCAGTTCGGAAGTTATCCGCAGTGCATACTGTGTCAACGGCGGAATGACCGTACCGGCCAGATCTTCCGGGTGATCCAGC
>JAGBZM010000059.1 GCA_017628235.1 Lentisphaeria bacterium
ACCATCGCGTTACGGCTGGGAGTGTTTAATTCAAGTGTCTCTTTGGCGGCTGAAATATATCCGGATTTCCACTGGGCAAAGGCCAGCAGCGGCAAATATCCCGGATGCTCCTCATCCATGATCTTCTTATAATACCACACTGCTGAACGCCAATCATTGCCCGCCTCGGCTTCCCGCGCAGCACTGCTCATAAAGCGCACCAACTCCCGGCGGTGATCGAGCATATCACCCAGTTTTTTCTCCAGTTCCGGTTCCGGAGCGGCTCCCAGAGAACGCGCTTTTTCGTAGAAAATGACCGCTTCCCGCCGCCGGTCAGAAATGGAAGAAACCAGCAGTTTGGACAACTGCAGTTGGATATCTGATGATTCCGGAGACATTCTGGCAGCCGACAGAAGTTTCTCTTCCGCCCGCGCCGGAGCTCCGCAACCGGCATCGATCAATGCCGCACAAGTCAGGATTTGGGCATTTTCCGGATATTTTACCAGCAAGGGATCAATGATCGTCTTGGCATTGCCGAACCGGGATACCATGATATAACACCGGGCGGTATCAATGGCCAGTTGGATGTTGCCCGGAGCTGCAGCTAACGCACTTCCCAGATGGTCGGCGGCCTCCTCGAAACTGCCGCGCCGGTAAAGAATCATCCCCAGATGATAATGGGCGAGAGTAAACTCAGGATTTCCGGCCAATGCCTGACGGTAATTCCAGATCGCCAGTTCGGTTTTGCCATCTTTTTCCGCGACGAAACCGGCACCGGTAAGTTCTTCCGGAGAACGGCTGCTCTCCCGGGGACGTTTGACCGTCTGCCGGATGCTGCCGGGCTGACTGCGTTCAGCGGCTTCCGCCAGCAGCTTATCTCTCTCGGCAGCCAATTCGGCATTGATTTTATTCAAGGCCGATATTTCATCTTCCAGCCGGGTCAAACGGGCGGAATCGACCTGATTGAGCAAAGCATCCGCAGATTTTTTCCGCAAATCCGCCAATTCGGCATTCAAATTGCGCAGCTGTTTCAATTCCCCGTCTTTCAAAGCGATCTGCCGATGCAGTTCCTTTTCATTATCCCGCATCGAATTGATGTTGTCTTTATTTATGGTCAATTCACGTTGAAGCTGCTGGAGCTGATCGCTCAATTCCCCGACCTTACCGGCGGCGATCCGCAGCTTTTCCGCTTCATTCCGGCAAGCGACATGCACATCGCGCTTATCCTCTCCGGCCAGCTTGGCCAACTGATTCTGCGCCTGTTTCAATTCCGCATTCTGACTGTTAAGCATCGCCTCAAGTTCCTGATTGACCCGCTGCAGTTTCTGCAGTTTCACATTTTCCTGCTGCAACGCATTGATTTCTACGGCCAACTGTTTTTTCTCGGCAAGCACAGCATTTTTTTCCGATTGAGCCTGCCGCAAACCGGAAGATACTTCACTGAAACGGATCTTCAATGCCGCCAGTTCCACCTCCCGTTCACGCAGTGAAGCAAGCTCCTTTTCCACATTCTGCAAGCGTTCCGCTTCTTTGGCCCGGGCCTCCAATTCCGCAACTTTCCGGCGGATGGACTCAAACTCACCGGCACGTTTCCGCAACGTCACCAGCTCCTCCTGTTCCCGGATATAAGCGGCTTTCAATTCAGCATTGAGCTGCTGTTCTTTGGCCAAAGCCTGTTTCAAGCTGTCGTTTTCCAACAAACGTAATTTAGCTCTCTCCAACTCCGCCTGCCGGGGTTTTGCCGCTTCGACCAGTGAACGGTTCTGGCGGTTTTCCGCCGACAGAGCATTGAAATTGCGCTGCAAGACGATATATTGTTCTTTTACATGATGCAGAGAATTGAGTTCCTGCCGGAGCTGTTTTTCCTTTTCCATCGCTTCGACTACTTCCGCCCGGGCTTTGAGATTTTCGGCATTGACCGCTTTCAACTTTCTCTCACTCTCACTCAATGCATTTTTCCCGGCATCCAGTTGAGAACGCAGAGATACCAACTCATTCTGGGCACTCATCAGATCATTTTCCAGTTTTTTCATGGAATCTCTGGCCGCAGCGGCGGCGCGGAAATCGGCACTGTTGCGGGTGGCAAGCCGTTTCTCCAGATCATTGGCCCGGTCATACAGCTGTTTGACATCCTCCTCCAATGTCCGGTTTCTCTCCCGCAAACCGGATAACTCTGCGGTACTGACCGATGCATTATTCTTTTCCCGGGCCAGATCCAACTGCAAATTGCGGTTTTCGGTTGTCAGCGAAGCATTTTTTTTCTGTGCAGCGACCAATTCTCCACTGACCGCATCACTCTGTTCCTGCAAGGTCATGCATTTGTCGGTCAATGCCTGCTTTTCCTGCATCAGCTGCCGGATGCGCTTCTCCTGCTCCCGAATATTTTCCTGCAATCCGGCGGCGGCCTTTTGCCCATCAGCGATCAACTGCTGCTGTTTTTCCCGAACCGCCGCCAAATCCCGCAACTCTTTCTGTCCGGCCGCCAAATCCTGCCGGACAAGCGTCAATTGTGCAGTCAACTCCTTTTCCCTGTTTTTCCAGGCGAACACCTCTTCCTCTGCTGCACCGACCCGCCGGGTCAATTCCATTAATTTCCCGGCATATTCTTTATCATGCTCCTTGACTGCAGCTACAGTTTTCTCCGCCAGCATATTCTGCAATTTACGGTTTTCTCTGTCCCGTTTTTCCAATAATTCCTCTTTCTCCGCGACAGTTTTTTCCAACTCTGCCACCACCCGGCGGACAGCTGACAGCTGCCGGGCCAATCCGGAATTATCATCCTGCAATTTACGCTTGCCATCCTCGAAGTCTGCAATTTTTTCCTGCAGATCCTGCAGTTTTTTCCTGGCGTCCTCCAATTCTCCGGCCTGCCGGGAAAAGTCCTGCTGCAAACTCTTATACTGACGGCCAAGCGTATCATACTGTTGTTTACCCCCGGAAGCGATCTGCAGCTTTTCTGCTGCCGCACTCAATTCTCCGTTGATCCGGCGCAGCTCCTCATTACGTTTGACCAGAATATCCTCCAATGCTTTTTTGGCCAAAGTATTGAGCCGGGAACTCTCTTTTTCTGTTTTCAACTGCCGCTGTAAACTTTCCAACTCTTTTTCCAGCCGCTGAGTATTCATCCTTTCGGCAGCCATCCGCTGCTCCACCTGTACCAACCGCGCTTCCGGCTGTCTGGCGGCATTCTGCAGTGCCTGAAAACGTTTTTCCAGCAGAGCATATTTATCCGCCGCAACCTTCCGGTCCCGCAGCAACGCAGACAATTCATTCTCAAAATTGCGCTGTTTCTGCAATTCCCGATCCATTTTCTGGTTATTCAGGCGCAATTCGATCAATTCGCGCCGGAGTTTGGCCAATTCACTGACACTGACATTCACCGTCGGCCCGGAACTGTCAAAAATCGCCCCGGAATCACCGGCAGTCTGCCCGCTTGCAGAAGTTCCGGTACTGCCGGTTGATGGCCCTGCCGGAGCTGCCGGACGCGGAGCTGGAGTTGAAGCCGGTCGGCCGCCGCCGGGTGACGCACTGTTTTCTCCCAGCAGCCGTTTCAATTCAGCGATCTGACGGTCGCAGTCACGCAGCCTATCGGCAATGACCCGCTGGTTCCAATCCGGCCGGGCGGAACGCACAGACAAATAATTTTTACGCGCTTTTTCAAAACACTTCAGAGCATCAGTGTAATTCCCCTGTTCCCGGCGGGTCTCACCCTGCTCAAAATTGGTGTATCCGGAACGCCACGAATCCCAGGGCGACGGTCCAGCAAATACCGAAAAAATCAGTACGGTCACCGAAATAATTGCGGCAACCGATTTCTTTTCTCCATTCATTGCAAAAACTCCTTGAAGCGGTGTTGGTATTTTTCCTCAATGGCAAACAGCAGTTCCACCGTGCCGTCCGGCAAGATATTCTCCTCATAAATATTTCCCGAACCATGTGCCAAAGTAATCAAATCATAACGCGACGGCGGAACCACCGCCTGCAGCAATGTCCGGGAACGAGCCGCAAAATCCGCCAGTACCCGGCGCAACTCATCCAGATTTTCCCCGGTCTCCGCCGAAACATAGAGCGCACCGGGAAAAAGTCCACGCAACCGCGCCAGCATCATCGGTATTTCATCGCGGTTCAACCGGTCGATTTTATTGAAAACCACCACCATTTTCTTTTCATCCGCGCCCAATTCTTTCAATACGCCGATCGTGGTTTCCCATTGATTGTCAATATCATCTGCCGACACATCCAATACCAGCAGCAGAATATCCGCCAGAACAGCTTCTTCCAAAGTGGATTTGAATGCCTCGACCAGCTGATGCGGCAGTTTACGGACGAAACCGACAGTGTCATTCAATACCATTTCCACATTGCCCGGCAGAACTATCCGCCGCGCCGTCGGATCAAGAGTCGCAAAAAGCTGATCTTTCACCAATACATCAGCATCGCACAACGCATTGAGCAATGACGATTTGCCGACATTGGTATACCCGACCAAAGCTCCTTGAGCCACCGGACGGCGGTTCCTGGATTTACGTTGCGCCTCCCGCTGTTTTCGGACAAGCACCAATTCATCTTTCAACTGCTGTATCCGCCGTTTGATCAATCTCCGGTCCGTTTCCAGCTGGGCTTCGCCCTGCCCCCGGTTGGTACTTCCGCCACCGCGCTGACGGGAAAGGTGGCTCCAGGCTTTGTGCAAACGCGGCAGAGAGTATTCCAACTTGGCCAGTTCCACCTGCAGCACCGCCTCTTTTGTCCTGGCCCGCGAAGCGAATATCTCCAGAATGATCTCCTCACGTCCGACTACCGGACATGAAGTCAGCCTTTCCCAATTACGCTGCTGCGAAGGAGTTAGATCTGAATCAAAAACCAGAATATCCGCTTCGCACTCCTGCACCAGTTGAGCAACTTCTTCAGCTTTGCCGCTGCCGCAGTGAAAACGCACCTGCGGAGTGCGGATCTTTATGATCTCCGGTTCCAACGGAGTGATCTCCAGATTCCGCACCAGATCAGCCAGCTCATCCAATTGGGATTCGATCACCGGACGATCCTGACCGGATTGCATAAAACCGATCAGAAACGCCCGTTGTTCTTTTACGGCATTGGCCTCTTGTTCCAGCTCGATCAATCTGTTGTCTCCGGATTCACCGATTTTTCAGCCGCGCCGCAACTGCCGCTTCATAAGCATCAAAATCATCTATCTGCAGCTGCGCCACACCGGTTTTCACCGCCGCTTCCGCGACCCGGCGGGCCACATGCGGAACAACCCGGGGATCAAACGGTTTGGGAATGACCATCTCCATCCGGATCCCTGCCGGTCCGTCAAACAACCCTCTGACAGCATCGGCCGGATAAGCCTTTTTCAGAATTTCTCTGACATCATCCGGAATTTCCATCGCCGCAAGTTCGGCCAACGCTTCGCTGGCGGCAAGTTTCATCTCTTCATTTATATCTTTGGCCCGCACATCCAGTGCGCCCCGGAACACCCCGGGGAATCCCAGAGCATTATTGATCTGATTCGGGAAATCACTGCGCCCGGTACCGGCAAGTGCAGCTCCGGCAGCCAGTGCCACATCCGGGAATATCTCCGGAGTCGGATTAGCCATCGCAAACACGATCGCATCCCGGTTCATACTTCTGACCATGTCTCCGGTCACGCAATCAGGCGCAGAAAAGCCGAGGAAAATGTCTGCTCCTTTCATCGCTTCAGCCAACGTACGCAGCGGAGTATCCCGGGCAAACATTTTCTGTTCATCGCTCAAATCAGTTCTGCCGGTGTGCAGCACACCATTGATATCACAGAGGATCATATTTTCCAGTTTCGCTCCGGCAGTCAGATAAAAACGGCTGCAGGCCAGACCGGCGGCTCCGGCCCCATTGACCACAAAACGGCAATCACCGATTTTTTTACCGATAACTTTCAACCCGTTGATGATCGCTGCCAACGAAATGATCGCAGTTCCGTGCTGATCGTCATGAAAGACCGGAATATTCATCCGTTTTTTCAATTCTCGTTCCACTTCAAAACAGGCCGGAGAAGCAATATCCTCCAGATTGATCCCGCCAAAAGAGGGTTCCAGATGTTCCACTGCTTCGATCATTTTTGCGGCATCGGTACGGTTTTGCTCATCGAAAACCTTGCCCAGACACAGCGGTACCGCGTCGATATCAGCAAAATGCTTGAAAAGAACCGCTTTCCCCTCCATCACCGGCAAACCGGCTTCCGGACCGATATTTCCCAATCCCAAAACCGCAGTACCGTTGCTGACCACCGCCACCATATTGCTTCTGGCGGTGTAACGCCACACTTCATTTATATCTCTTTTGATCTCCAGACACGGCTGTGCCACTCCCGGAGTATAAGCCAGACTCAAATCATCCGCTGATTCACAGGGTTTGGTGGATACCACCGCGATTTTCCCCGGACAGCTGCCGGTATGATATTCAAGAGCTTTCTTTTTCACTTCTTCAGCATTCATTTTTTCAATTCCCCATCTGCTTGCTCAAAGCTGCGGCCGCACATTCCATTGCGTGCTGTGCCATTTGCCATTTTCGTATTCATATATTCCAAACGCACCGGTGGCAAGTTTCAAAGAACCATCCAGCTCTTCATCTGCGGGAAGGATCGCTTTGGAAAAACGGGCTATCCCGTTACTGGTAGCCGCGACCACCGTTTTTCCGGCAAATTTCTCCACTGTTTCTGCGGCAAAATCCTGCCACTGCCGGGTCAACTCTTCCGCCCGTCCGGAGAGGAAATGCCACGCTTTGGGCAGAACCGCATCCGAGTCCCACCGTTTCAAAGCGGCTTTCCCGGCGGCACGCAATTCATCAAGGGAAGTATCCGGAGTGATTTCCCCGGCCATCTCCACGATCCCCAAACGCAGCACCACCTCATCTTCCGGTTTGCCGTCATCACTGCCGTAATCCAGTTCGGAGAGAAATTCCGCCTCATTCAGAACTGCATCGGGAAATGATTCTGCAATCCCGACAGCACTCTGACAAGTCCGCAGCAACGGGGCATGGAATATTACCTGCGGTGTCAATCCCATCTCTTTGAGCATCGCTCCAACTGCCCGGGCCTGAAGCATACCGGTTTCAGTCAAAGGCAGATCTGTCGCACTTCCCACCCGGCAAATCACGTCACCACTGTTGAATGTATTGCCGTGACGAACCACTATCAATCGGGTAATTTCACTCATTTCAACAACTCCCCTGCCTGCCGGATCAATCTTTCCGCCCGCACCAGATCCTCCGGAGAATCCACTCCGCTGGTAGCCGCATCATAACCGGCCGGATAGGTCACATCCACCATCCGCACCGGAATACCGTTTTCAATGAAACGCAGCTGCTCCAATTGCTCAAATTTTTCATATTCCCCCAACGGTGCCTGAGAAAAATAGGCCAGAGCCGCAAACTTATATGCATACAATCCCACATGACGCCGTACCGGAGAAAATCCTCCGGCAACCGCCAGTTTCTCCTCGCCCCGTATCGCCGGAATGATATTCTTGGAAAACCATTTGGCATTGCCGTCTGCTCCGACGATCACCGTCGTACCGGAAAACGGAGAATCTTTCTTGGATTCGCGCAGTGCCGCCAAAGCCGCCCAGTCAAGCCGGGTACAGGGAGTGGCCACCTGCGTTTCCGGATGTTCCTCAAAAGCATCAAGTAAAGCACTGATGAATTGCGGCGGACACAACGGATTATCCCCCTGCAGATTCAGCAGGATATCCGGACGTTCTTTACGGTTGACCGCCACTGCCCACACCCGGTCCGAACCGGAACGGCAGCTGTCCGGCGTGATCTCGACCGGGATATTATGCTTTTCACAAAATTCTATGATTTTGGCACTCCCTTCGCCCGGAGCTGACGGTTCTTCGGTCGCAACCACCGCTTCACAGTTGTCACGGCTGCGGCAAACCGCATCCGCAATCTCCCAGACCCGCTGCAGAATCGCTTTGCCGCAAAGTTCTGCCAAAGGTTTCCCCGGAAAACGTTTCGACCCGAAACGTGCCGGAATCACAATCAAACTTTTCATAACCACATCCCTGACATAAAAATGAGGAACGTTTCCGGCGTTCCTCACGAAGTTACATGCTGTTAATTACTTCCTGCCGAAAGGTATTCCCGGCAGTTCGATCTCCACATTATGCTCAAAATTGAGATAATGACAGGTGATCAATGTCCCGGCAGCCAGCAGAAAAATCAAACTTATCCACGCCAGAATCAAATACAATTTGGACGGTTTATCTGCCAATGCCTCTGATACCGGGAAATTCGCAGCAGGAGCTGCAGGAGCTGCGGGGGCAGCAGCCGGAGGAGTCACCGGTTTGGGCGGTACTACCGGTCTGGGCGGCACTGCCGGTTTGGCCGGAGCTGCCGGTTTGGGAACCGCCGCTGCCGGAACTTCAGCTTTCGGCTCTTCACTCTCCGCTTTCTCAACTTTCGGAGCCGCAACCGCCGGGGCGGGAACTGCCGCTTTCGGAGCTGCCGGAGGAACACTCAAGGGCTTTTTCAATACCGGACGCTGGATCTTCACAGTCCGGTCATCATCTTCCACTGCCGGAGCTGCGGCCGGGATCACCGGATTACGCCGGGTGGCAGTGTCTTCAGTATCTGCCGCCTTTACCGCCGGAGCAGGAACGGGAGTTTTCGGAGCTTCCGGAGCAGGAGCCGGGATCACCGGTTTGGCCACCGGAACAGCCGGTTTGAGTTTGACCGTCACGCGGGTATTGGTATCTTCAGCACCAACGGGTTCTGATTTCGCAGCTGCGGCCGGGATCACCGGGGCGGCCGCCGGAGCAGCCACCGGTTTGAGTTTGACCGTCACGCGGGTGTTGGTATCTTCGGCATCAGCTGCTTTTGCCGCCGGAGCGGGAGCTTCTTCCAGTTTCGGTCCGGTCGCGCCGGGCACAATTGTCCGCAAACGCACCGTTTTTCTGGTTCTGGTATCCTCGTCCAAAGCCTCCGGAGTCACCGGGATATTTTCCTGATCTGCCATATTCATATTCCTTTCAAACAAAAATCTGTTGATAATTTACTGTGCCTGTTCCGCCTCTTGAGCTTCCAATGCCGCCATGCGTTGAGGCACATCGCGGTAATCAGCCATACTGACAAGGATCTGTTTGTAATTCTCGATGGCGGCCTCTTTCTCCCCGGTCAACTCCCGGGCATTTCCCAGATAGTACATCGCTTCACGCTTGTACTTGTCCATTCGCGGCATATCATCTACCGCATCCTGCAGAAATCCGGCGGCCTTGGCCGGATCTCCGGCCAGCAGGGCACACCGCCCCAGATAGACCAGACTGCCGCGCCGCTTCTGCGGATTTTCCGCAACCGCGGTAAAGGTGGTCACTGCATCATCATACATACCGCACTCAAACTGCAATTCACCAAGATCAAACTGCAGCTGCATATCGTTGGGGAAACGGTAAGAACGCAATTTGGCATGTTCCCAGCGGTAATCATAAATATCTTTTTCCAGTTTGGCGATTTCAGCATCGCTGTTCTCATAAGCTGACGGATCGGCTTTGATCGCCTCGACCACCTTTTTCAACTGGGAAATATAAGCTTTTTCGATATGTTTGTCCAGCACCGGGTCAAGTACGCCCAGCTTTTCCGCAACCAGCTGATACTCACGCAAAGCATCTTCAAATTTACCGGCCACCATGTAGGCATCGGCCATCTTCCGCCGCATATCCACCGAATCCTTATGCCGCAATTCAGCTGAAAAACGGTCGATCAGCAGCTGCGCTTGCGCGGCATCATGGATCGTACCATCCAGAAGCTGCTGGATAATGGCATCTTCTGCATCGGCAGCATTGGCCTTGTGAGATTTCTGGTCATTGAAATTACCTCTTTCAATACTGGCCAGAACCATCGCCGCCTGCAAACCGGCTTTGTCCACATTTTTTTTATCAGCAGACTTTGCGATCAGGTCCTGATGAACTTTCAATGCATCGATCCCCTGCCCGTTACGCTGCATCGCTTCGGCAAGTCTTTTCATCCGGATCGGATTGGGGTGCAGCTGACACAGAACTCTCAGTGCCGTCGCACTGCCCCAGGGAGCATCGGCAGCATCACTGGCAGCTGCAAGCGCGCCGAGGATCAGAGCATTATCCACACAAAACGCCAAACTGGTTTCACACATCGCCATCGCTTTTACCGGATCTCCGGCAGCAACGATTTTGATGACGATGAATTTGAAAAATCCGCAGAAATTCGCCAAAAATTTGATTCCGGCACTTTGATATTTGAGTTTATTCAACTCATATTCCCGGATCCGGTCAAAAAGCATCGGAACTTCCGGATGCTTGCAGATAACCGGACACAAAGCCTTGACCGCACCTTCAAAATCCTGAACCGATGCCATCCGCCCCGCACGGGTCAATGTATCGCGGACATAAATCGGCGCCTGACTGACTGTTTTACGAACCATAATTTACAAAACCACCCTCAGAAAGAATTACATATGAATATACATGTATGTAAACTACACTTCAAATGCACTTTTTACAAGCGGTTTTATCATATTTCCGTAAAAAAATCCCGTTTTTTTCATTTATCACCGTCTATCCGGCAAATTCCGCAATTCCGGCAATTCAATCCCTGAGGCGGCACATAAAGCCTGCGGTTGCGGATCGCCGCCCGGTATTTCATGTAATTTTTCACCGCCAGAATACATCCGACGATAATAAATGCCCCCGGCGCAGCTCCCGGCAAAAGAAAATCTGTTGTCCAGCCCGGAATCAACTTTATCTCAAATACCGCCCCGCAAGTCAGAAATTCCCGGATGATCCCCAGCATGGTCAATGTCAATGTAAAACCCAGCCCCATGCCGATCCCGTCAAGCACCGAACGGAACGGAGAATTCTTTGAAGCAAATGCTTCCGCCCGTCCCAATACAATGCAGTTGACCACTATCAGCGGAATAAATATTCCCAGCGATTCATACAACGCCGGCGGCGCATATGCCTGCAGCAGCAGATCCACGACCGTCACAAACGCGGCAATCACCACAATATAAACCGGTATCCGGATCTTTTTCGGCGTCACCGGTGCCAGAATACTGATCACCAGATTACTGCCGATCAGCACACATGTCGTGGCACACCCCATGCCGAACCCATTTACCGCACTGCCGGTCAGTGCCAGAGTAGGACAGGTCCCCAGCAACAACACCAGCACCGGATTTTCCTGCCAGATGCCCTTGGTCAAATCTTTGAACATGGAATTTTTCATCTTTTCATCTCCCCGGCGTTGATCAAACCGCTTTTGGCAAATACCGAACTGATCCGGTCTACCAGTTCCGTCACCGCCCGGCTGGTTACCGTTGCTCCGGTCAGATAATCAAATTCCCCGCCGTCTTTGGCAATCCGCCAGCTGCCGGCAGAACGGGAATCCCGGAAATTATACTGATCAAGAAACTTGTTTTCCGGCACCTCCGGCGCAGCTTCCCGAAGATTGAAAACCGTCCGCTGAAACTTGCGGTCGCAGACATTGGCTCCCAGCCCCGGTGTCTCTTTATGCCGCAAGATCTGTACTGCCGTGATCCTGCCGTTCAGATCAAATCCGACCAGAGCCTCGATTTCACCGCCGTAACCGCCCCGGCTGTTGCCCTGCCCGACAAAACCGGCAAGTTTACCGGAGTTCAGAACCGGAGTGAATGTACAACCATCCACCATGATACTCTCTGCTGTACTGTCAAACGGCGGCAGCAGCAGACGGTGAAAAACTTTCTGCCGGTTGTTCTCCTGCGCTTTGCTGATCGGTTCGGCGGTGTATATCGAAACCAACGCCAGCACCGAAGCCGCCACCAATGCCGTTACCCCGAGAAAACTGCCCAGCACTACCATACTCTCCCGATCCCGGAACTTCATCTGTCACCTCCGTTATTTTTCCGTAACGGCACATACCCGAAAGGACGGCGGCCGCACCAACGGTCGATCAAGGGAACCAGGGCATTCATGAACAGAATGGCAAAACTTACCCCTTCCGGATAATTTCCCCATATCCGTATCACCGAAGTCACTACTCCGCAGCCGATGGCAAAAACCACACATCCGGCACCGGTGATCGGACTGGTCACCATATCCGTTGCCATAAATACCGCCCCCAGAAACAAACCGCCGTTGAGCAGGTGAAAAACCGGTTCCGGAGTCACTCCCGGCCAGAGGTAATGGATCAGTGAACTTATTAAAGCCACTGTCCCCACAAAAAACAACGGAACCCGCCAGTTTATCAGGTTCAGTGCCACCAGGATCACATATCCGATCAGCAATGCCAGCACGCTGGTTTCCCCCATGCACCCGGCCCGGTCACCGAAAAACCACCGCTTCCACAAATCGCGGTTGGCAAAGCGGGAAAAATTATTTTCAGCTTCTTCGCTCCGTCCGGTAATTTTCGGCATGGTTCCGGCCACGCTCAGCGGGGTGGCGCAGGTCAGAGCATCAGCATTCTCCGTTTCATTCAGATCCGCCGCCCGGAAAAAACTGCTTCTTTCCGGATAATCAGCATCCAGCATTCCCCGCGACGGAGTCCACAATGTCATCGCCGCCGGCAAAGCTATCAGCAATCCCACCCGGGCCACCAGTGCCGGATTGAATGGATTGTTGCCCAAACCGCCGTACACCTGCTTGCCCAGCCAGATCGCCAGCACCGCCCCGATCGGCGGCACATATAATGGCACACTCACCGGCAGACACAGTGCCAGCAGCACCCCGGTCAGTGCCGCAGAAAGATCACCCACGTTCTTCCACACCGGCCGGCCGGCAAACTTGCACCAGACCGCTTCGGCCGCCACACAGCAGAATACCGTCCAAACGATCACTCCCAGAGCCCGCCAGCCGAAAAACCACACCGCCGCAAACACCGCCGGCAGCAGAGCCAGCAATACTCCGCCCATGATCTGCCGCAGATTCACCCCGGCAGACAGATGCGGGGACGAACTTAAAACCAGTTTTTTACCGGTCGGCAGCTTTATATTATTGACATTATTTGAATTATCCATGATCTGTTTATTTACCTCCATTGGCAAGCTATTTGCGCAGTTCCGCTTTGGCCCGGCGGATATTCTGCACCAGCGGCCGGTGATCGGGGCAGACGTATGCGCATGAACCGCACTCCATACAATCCATAACGTGATTCTGATACGCCAGATCGAAACGGTCAGCTTCGATAGCGGTCGACAGCAGACACGGCATCAGGTTCATTGGACACCCCTGCACACATCTGCCGCAACGGATACAGCCGCTGGCCTCGTAATTCACCGAAACTCCGGTCGGCAGCAGCAGTATACCGGAAGTATTTTTTGCCACCGGCACCTCAAATGATTTCTGGGCAAAACCCATCATCGGCCCGCCGAAGATCAATTTACCCGGTTCCTCGGTGACTCCACCGGCCAGTTTGACCGCTTCGATCGCCGGAGTTCCCAGTTTCAATTTCCAATTTCCCGGGGAAAACACCACATCGCCGGTGACCGTAACGATCCTTTCGACCAGCGGAATACCTTTCATCACCGCATCGGAAAGAGCCGCTGCGGTCCCCACATTCTGCACCACGCAGCCGGCATCCATCGGCAGCCCGCCGGAACGCACCGCCCGCTTGGTCACCGCATTGATCAACTGCTTCTCCGAACCCTGCGGATAACGCACCAGCAGCGGCACCACTGAAATACCGAAACGATCTTCAAATCTCTCCAGAGCTTCGATCGCATCGCCTTTGTTGATCTCCACTCCGATAACCGGACGGCGCACGCCGAGTATTCTGCCGAATATCGCAGCTCCGCGCGCCACCTTTTCCGGTTTCTCAAACATCAACCGGTGATCGGCGGTAAGATACGGTTCGCACTCCGCCCCGTTGAGGATCAATGTGTCGATCTCTTTACCCGGAGGCGGAGAAAGTTTGACATGACTGGGAAATGAAGCTCCCCCCATGCCTACCAGTCCGGCATCGATCACCCGCTGCTTGAGTATTTCCGGATCAATGCTCTCCCAATTCAACAGCGGTTCAAAGGGAGGTTCTCCGGCATCTTCGCCGTCTGCGATGATTTCCACTGCCGCCGCCGGTACTCCCATCGGCCCGGGCACTTCCACGATCCCGCCCACTTCGCCGCTGGTCGGCGCATGCAGATTGGCGGAAACAAAACCGTCGGCCCGGGCGATCAGCTGATATTTTTTGACCTTGTCACCCTTTTTCACCACCGGAACCGGCGGTTTGCCGGCATTCTCTGCCAGCAGAACAAAGTATTTCTCCAACAACGGCGCAGTACGCACCGCCTGATGACAGCTCAACTCTTTTCCGTCACCGACCGGATGGATCCCTCCGGAAAATGTCATCACACTGCGGGAACTTTTATTCACTTTTTATTCCCTTTCACCTTATTATATGCCGCTTCCAGACGCTCTTCAACGGAAAGCAGACAACCGACCGGACAATGGATACTCCGGACCTCCTCTCCGCTGACCACCGCCCCGTCGGCATAATTCACCTGCGACAGAAAACCGGACAATTTGAATTTGCTTCCGCAAAGTTTTTCACATTTACGGCAGCCGATACACCCGGCCTTGCAAAAATGCCGCTTGTTAGCTCCTTTTTCCGGAGAATTGCAGTAAATATGGTACTCTGAATCGGCCGGAACCAGCTTGATTACCCCTCGCGGACAGGCAGCGGCACACTTGCCGCAGCCGACACACAACTCCCGGTGAACCACCGCCACCTGACCGATGATCTCAATCGCTCCGAAAGGACATTTTCTGGCACAGGTTCCCAATCCCAGACAACCGTAACGGCACTCATCAGGACCGCCGGCAACCATATTGGCCGCCACACAATCCTGCACACCGTTGTAATTCATTTTCCGCACTTCACCGATATCACTGCGGCAGCAGACTACCGCCTGCATCCGTTCTACTTCTCCGGCATCGATCCCGAGAGCCAGCGAAATCGCGGCGATCTGTTCTGAACTGGATACCGGACAATTAGCCGGCTGCACCTCTCCGGCAGCCAACACCTTGGCGAAATCCGCACATCCGGCTTTTCCGCAGCCGCCGCAATTGGCTCCGGGCAGCAACTCCAGGGCCAGATCCACGCGCGGATCAGACTTGACACTGAATAATTTGACAAACACCGCAATAATCACCCCAAGCACGATCCCGAGTATTCCCATCAGCAGTGCCGCATAAAGCAGTATGGTATTATCCATTTATCTTCCGTCCTTTCCGTTATCAGGCTCAGCATAAACCGGCAAAACCGGCGAAAGCCATTGCCAGTATCCCCGCTGTGACCAGAGCAATCGGAGTTCCCTCAAATGCTTTCGGCGGGGCAGCCAGTTCCAACTTCTCCCGGATACTGGAAAACAGCACCAGTGCCAGCGCAAAACCGATCCCGGAAAATGTCCCGAATACGGTTGCTTCCCAGACACTGCGGCCGCTTTCAGCATTGATCGTTGCCGCGCCCAGCACCGCGCAATTGGTGGTTATCAGCGGCAGATAGATCCCCAGAGCCCGGTAAAGAACCGGACTGACCTTCTGCAGCATGACTTCCAGCAGCTGTACCAGTGCCGCAATGACCAGTATAAAAGTCAGCACCCGCAAAAAGCCCAGATCAATCACCCGGTCATTCACCGTAAATACCAGCAGATAATTGGATATTACCGAAGTAATACATGAAGCCAGTGCCATCACCACAGTTACCGCACCGCCCATCCCCAAGGCAGTATCCAAACGTTTGGACACCCCCAGAAACGGACAGATGCCGAGAAAGCGGGTCAATACAAAATTATTGACCAGAACCGCCCCGACGGTCAATTCCAGATATTTCATTTTCCCTCCTTAAAATCGTTTCCAGCCGGAAATGATTGCCGGGAAGTGACAGTTTTTACGCTCACCCCTGACAGCATCCCCAGTTTCCCTGACAGCGAATTTATCACATCTCCGGGCGCATCAAGAATCACACTGATGATGCTCAAATCCCGTTCCCGGTACGGGATCCCCATCCGGCCGATGATATAACTGCCATTTTCATGCAGCAACTCATTGATTCTTGCTGCCCGAGTGACATCTTCCACGATTATGCCGATCAATGCAATCCGGTTGTTATCCACAATAATCCATCCTTTTATCTCCGGCAAACACCGGGCATCCCCAATGTTTGTCAACAATGCAAACTAACTTTTTAATATACCCCGAAAAAACGGTTTTGCAAGATGCCCGGATAAATAAAATCCTCTTTTTATTTATTTTTATAAAGATATATCTGCTGCGGAACAGAAGAAAAACAATACCTTGAAATATGGTTGCCCGAAAAAATTTTTCAAAAAAATTTCACTGCACTGTTGCATTTTTTTGCATCGGTGCTACATTATGAATACAATAAGGCTAGAAAATAAATACAAAATAAATACAGACAGTTTTCGCATGGAGGCACTACATGTTGAAATATCAGAAAATACAACATGAATTGGAAGAATTGATCGATGGTCTGGAACCGGGTATGGCTTTCCCGCCGGTCAGGGAATTAATGGCCAGATACAAGGTCTGTCAAAGCACCATTCTGCGTGCGGTAAGTGAATTGGAGGAGGCCGGACGCCTGCAGCGGAAAGCGAAAGCCGGCATCTTTGTTTCCGCATCACCGAAAAAACGTTCCGTCACAGCACTTCTGCTGAGTTATCCCATGAGCCGGAGCAGTACCGATATCATCCGGGGGGTTCAGGAGCGTCTGCTGGAAAACCGGCGGGGCTTGCTGCTTTTGACCTGGGCGGGGATCGGTTTTCAAAAACTGGAAAAGATCCTCGAAGACAATCAGATCGACTCCGCCATCATCCAGCCGAGTTCCGACGATGTGGATGATGTGGAATTCATCAATTTTGTCCAGCATCTGGAAAACCGGGGGCTTCGTCTGGTTATCGCAGATGTGGCAGTCCCCGGCTGCAAGGCTTCATTTGTCGGTGAAGAAAACAGCCAGCCGTTTCAGAAGATGACCGATGCGATGCTCAAGGGCGGAGTAAAAACACTGACTGTCGCAGGAAAAGTGGGCAACCGAGTGTATGCCAAACGCTTGAGTGGTATACGCAATGCATTGAAAAATAACGGCATCACATTGAAACAGGTGGATTTACAGGAGTATTCCACTGCGAAACAAAAGGCGGCAGCTATCCTGAAATCCGGTGGTGATGGGATTCTCCTGACCGATGCGGCCAGTTCCACCGCCATTGCTTATGAATTGTGCCTGGCGATCCCGGAAGCAGAACTGCCCGGATATTACATCGGGGGCGTTGTCGAACCGGGTGAATGCTGGCCGATCTCCGGAAAACGGACATTCTGGCTGCGTAAACAAAGTCTGGAAATCGGACATCTGGCAGTAGATATGCTGCAAGGACAGCACAATTCTGCCAGCATCAAACTGCTGCCGCTGCTCAAAGGCGAATAATCGTATATCCGGCGCAACTGCGCCGGAGCATATTCTATATTAGAGGAATTTGCAGAAGTCATTCAAAAATCAGAGACTTTTGAGAACTTCTGAAATCACCTCTGCCATAATACAAATACCGAAGCATGGGAGGACTTTGGCTTAAAAACAGTGATCCGCAATCTTTAACCGGCAATGCTGCTACCGGCATTGGAAAATCGCAAGTGTTTCTTAATAAAACTTCAGGACAGTAACAAAAATGAAAAAAATCAATGCATTCAAACATTTTTATTCATCGAAGCGTGCTTCGATGAACATCCGGCGGGTGTTCACACTGATCGAACTTCTCGTAGTCATCGCCATCATCGCGATTCTGGCCGCGATCCTGCTTCCGGCACTCAATTCTGCCCGTGAACGCGGCCGCAGCGCCAGCTGTATCAACAATATGAAGCAGTTGGGACTCAAGGCCCAAATGTATACCGATGATAATGATAACAGATGGCTCCCCTGGCGGCAGGGTCCCAGGGGAGATTATACTTATTGGTTTCCGAAAAATCAATACTTCGCCGGGCCGTATTTGGGATTTACAACAAATGAAAACGGTTGCTACAAACCCGGCAGTGTTGTAGATTGCCCAACCAATATCGCAGAAGTTGATACCGGCTACTTCGGCAACAGGCCTACCTGGTGGGATTATGGTCTGGCATCTTATGTCACCTTATATACAACTCCGGCTGCAGTCAAACAGCACTCTAAATGGATGTTGGTGTTTGAGGGAAAAGCTGATACAGAGAAATTCCGGGGATATGCTGATGCATCCGGAGACACAATGGGAATCCAGAAATATTTGAATAGAACCGTTCACAGTCAGGGAACTAATCTGTCGTTTCTGGATGGTCATGTCGAGTGGCTTCCCTGCAAAACTCAGGATGAATATCTTATTATTGAGAGCCGTTATTGGTATACCGCCAGAGAGCCTTGATCGGAAAGGAACACAGTTTATCATGAAAAAATTGTTTATTGTTTTTATGCTGTTGGCGGGGGTTGCCGCTTTCGCAGAAAAGGCGATGGTTCGCGGTGACGGAACATTGCTGGTCGATGGCAAACCGGTCTTCCCCATCGGCTACCGGGCCGAAAGTCTGGCGGATGTCAAAGAGGGGGCAAGTGTCGGATTCAATCTGGTGATGGGTTCCGGAGAGTGGGAAGAACTGCAATATGATTACTCGGCCGCCAAAGGCATGTGGATCATCGGCGGCGACTGCTATCTGCACTTTCACGGAGCGCATGACGGGATCGATCTGCACGCCCGGGAAGATGCCGTAATCAGCAATTTCCTGAAAGCAACCAGAGATCAGCATCAGCGCACTGTGCCGGAAGCTCTGGAGAAATTCGGTAATAAAGACCGGGTGATCGGTTGGATCATCAGCGATGAACCGGAAGCCAAATTGACGGAAGTCGCAGAAGCAGCTTATGAAGTGGCCAAAGGATATATGCCGGAAAAACTGGTCTTTTCCATCAGCTGTGATGTCAGATGGCTGCCGGGTTATCTGAATTCCGCCGATGTGATGATCTTTGACAGATATCTGCTTCAGGGAAGCAAAGAGAATGCCGAATCATTCTACCATACGGACAATACCATGTCTGATTATCTGGATTTCGCCTGTAAAAAGTGGGAATCCAAATCGCTCTGGTATATGCCGCAACTCTACCAGCCGAGCTACTTTTCGCTCCAACCGGATGACCTGCTGGAAAAACGCGACCTGCGGGCCCAGTGTTACACCGCGATCATCGCCGGAGCAAAAGGATTGCTCTTTTACACCTGGGATGCCCTGAAGCTCACTTACAAATCAGCAAACGGCAAGAAAAAAGAAATACCGCTGAGTGCAGAACAGACCAGACAGCAGCTGGATATGCTGCGCGAGATCGTTGCTGAATTCAAATCGCTCAACGATGTATTGTGTGACGGCCGTCCATCCCGGGAAGTCATGGTAAACTGGACCGCCCCCGGCATCAGAGGCCCCGGCAGTATCCGCCACCGGATTCTGGATTTTTACGGCACATATTACCTGATCGTACATAATCCGTTGCCGTTTGCAGTAACCGGTATTGCGCTGAATGCCGATGTCAACCACGCCAACAGCAGCAGGAACTTCACCGGCAAACTGATTGCCGGACAAGAGGATATCACCCTGAGCCGCCGCAAAGAGGGCATGGTTCAATTCACCATCCAGCCTCACGGCTGCGGAGTCATCGAATTGAAACGGTTGAATATTATCCCCCGGTATATGGAGAAATAACCGATGCTCTCTGAATGGAAATACTGCGGTCCGTTGATTCACGGCCCGCAAACACCCGGCGTATTCTGCGTGCAACCGTCGGGGCCGGTGGAAATCGCTCCCGGCCGCTGGCTGTGCCTCTACAGCATGGTCGATGGACGCGGTCACGATGCCAACTGCGGAGTATTCGCCCAATTGCGGGCGGATGCTCCGGATGGCCCGGTTCTCAAAGCCAGAGTACTGGTTCCCGGCGGAGACGGCACAAACTATTTTCCGCTGGAAGACGGTGAAGAATATTTCCGCTGCGCCGGTCAGGCACATCTTTTCGGTTCGCAAAAAACCGGAGTATTCGCCGTTACTTATTATCAGCATGCCCAGAAATGGGTCAATGGAGTACTGCAGAATCCCGGTTCATATTTCTGGCGCAAACAACACGGCTCCATGCTGATGTCGCGCACTTTGCGGCTCTGTATGCTTCAACTGGAATATGATGCTCCGGCAGATGACTGGAAGATCGTAGAAGAACCGCATTTGCTCACCCAAGCCGGCTGGGAGGATTCTCCGGATGCCTTTTGTGAATTCGGCCCCGGATTCTCCCTTAATCACGCATTGGAACCACCGGTACCTCTGGATGATGACGGGACAGAATTTCTGGAATATCTGACCATCACCGCATATGATGATCCGTATGCAATAAGCGGTCATGGAACCATCGTCCCGGTCCGGTATAAATTTGACCCGGCAACCCGCCGCTACCGGTGGGTACAGACCGGCAAACGGTGGCGTGACGGCAACGATACTCTCGGAGAAGCAAGCATCGTGCGGATGCCGGACGGCAGCGGAGATTTTCTGATTTCCGTACGGCAGTTTCTGGGAGGCGGCGATATAATTCTGGCCCGGGTGAGTGATCCATTTAAGACCGGTATCAGCAAAGTGTACCGCTATAAAGGCAGTTCTGCTCCGCGTACTCTGGGAGTACGTTCCGATGGTCTGATGCGTCTGTTTATCAATGATTCAGACAGATCACCATACCACCACGAACGCAATCCGGTATATGAATTTCAGATCTATCCGGATCTGCGTCTGGGTGAACCGCAGATCATTGCCGATGCGGTTCAGTATGCCCTGCCCTGGCCGGAACCGTTTCTGGATATGGGAAGATATCTTGAATATGCCCCCGG
The DNA here is from genome assembly GCA_017628235.1 of Lentisphaeria bacterium. Taxonomy (GTDB): domain Bacteria; phylum Verrucomicrobiota; class Lentisphaeria; order Victivallales; family Victivallaceae; genus UBA1784. The sequence goes on from JAGBZM010000059.1 coordinate 20,834, forward strand.
CAAAGAGATGCTCTCATTCAGAGCTTTTGACCGGGTACAAGTGGTCGGCAACGAAGGAACTGAACCTTTAAGTGCCGAAGCAGCGGAACTTTCCGGAGTACATTATTTGAAAGCTGACTTCTAACTGTCCATGATAAAAAACAGGACAATAACAAAAAAATTTGAGGTGAAAAATGAAAAAAATACAATTATTGATTTTGGTTCTGGGTTCGGCATTGTATGCCGCAGCAGCAGAAACTCTGGTACTTTCCCAAACTCCCTGGTTGTCAAATCCGGGAGCAACAACATTCAGTGTCAGCTTTGTGATGCCGGCGGCCGACACCCGGACATTCACCGTCGAATACCGTAATGTACTCGATGACGGAACGTGGAACAAGCAGAGTGCTGAACCCGCCGAACTGGAAGGAAATAAAATTTTCCAGGCAAATCTTAAAGAGTTGAAACCCGGCAACTCCTATGAGTACCGGATCTCCGCCTCCGATGGCGCGGTTACGGAAAACCGGATTTTCAAAACCCTTGACTCCACCCGTAAACAGCATAAGATCTTTTTCAATTCAGACATTCATCACCGTTCAAGTATGTTGAAATTTATGATGGGCAAAGGTGTCAAGGCCAACTGCGATCTGTTTGTCCTGCTTGGAGATCAGATCGGCAACCGGATGGACCCGAACAGCTTTGTCGCAATTTTCGACGGATTCCTGACGGATGCCGCCAAAGCTGCCAAAGGATGCTGGCCCATTGTGGCAGTGCGCGGAAATCATGAGTGCCGGGGCAGAGGGACCAGTACGGATAACTGGTTCAAGGTGTTCCGCGATTCCGACAGCGGAGACCGCACATGGCAGAGTTTCCGCATCGGCCCGGTCTGGTATATGGTTCTGGACAGTGCAGACTTTGATTCCGATTATCAGGCTGACAAAGTCTATCCCCGGCAGAAAGAGTGGATCGCCAGAGAATTGGAAAGTGAAGCCTGCAAAACAGCGACCTTCCGCGTGGTGCTGGTACACATCCCGAATTCCTGTATCGACGAAAAAATCGAAGAGCTGGTCTGGGACAAAATGGGGGGAGATTTGCTGAAATCAACCGACCCGACCAAACGTATCCACCTGATGGTCGCCGGCCACCGCCACCGCTATATCCGGTCAGATGCAGGCAGTCCGCTGTTCAAAGTCAATTGCAGCCGTTTCGGTGATAATCCCAGCGGCAAACCCAACAAAGATCTGCCTTATACCCAGGTACTTCTGGATGCAAGAGGCAATGGCGGAGTTGAGTACTGTTACGCCATCATGAAAGCAACTGCGGATGCCCTCGTATTCCAGGCATTCGATGGCCAAACCCTCAAACCGATCGACCACTTTTCCATTGCACCGGACGGCAAGGTCAAAGATTTGATGGAAGTGCCGTCATTTGAATATTGATACCAACAACTTCAGGGAATATATTATGGAAAATAAAAGTTTATCCGGCTTGCTGGATTTTCACGGCAAGTGTGTTATGGTTACCGGCGGTTGCCAGAATTTCGGCAGGGAAATATCTACCGGTTTCGCCGAATTGGGAGCTGATCTGATCGTCACTTCCCGGGATGAAATCAAAGCTCAAAACCGGGCGGAAGAACTGAAAAAACAATTCGGAGTCAAAGCGATCGGGATCGGCATGGATGTCACGGAAGAAACATCCATCAAAAGAGCATTCAAAATTGCGGCTGATGAATTCGGCAAAATCGATGCTCTGGTGAATAACGCCGGGGGACACGGCAAAGGTACGACCGGAACTCTGGTCGATGAACCACTGACTGTGTGGGATTTTTACCTGAAAGCCAATTTGACCGGCACTTTTCTGTGTCTCAAGGAATATGCCGGATTGATGATCCCGCACGGATACGGTGCAGTGGTAAATATCGCTTCGGTAACTTCGCTGCTGGGACGTGACCGCCGGGTTTATCAGGACCTGCCAATGACCCCCAATCCGATTCCGTACACCACCGCCAAAGCCGGAGTCATCGGCTTGACCTATGATTCGGCGGCAGTGCTGGGCAAACACGGCATCCGGGTAAACGCGGTTTCTCCGGGAGGTTTTGAACGCGGACAGCCGGAACCGTTTATTCAGGCTTATTCAGAAAGAGCAATGCTCGGACGGATGGGAAAAGACGGAATTGATTTGAAAGGTGCCGTTGTCTTTCTCTGTTCCGATGCGGCAGGATATATTACCGGACATAACTTGTATGTAGACGGCGGCTTCAGCCGTTTCAAATGAAAAATATGGATACCATGAAAGTTTTAGTTGCCGGGTGCGGGTCGATCGGCCTGCGCCATTTGAGATGCCTTACGGCCCGGAAAGATTGCCGGATCATGGCATGTGATTCAAATTTGAACGCCCGGAACGCGGTGCAGGAGATCGATCCGGAAATCCTCTTTTTCAGTGATTACCGGGAAGCTCTGGCCGCCGGCCCGGAACTGGTGATAATCTGCACCCCGAATGAACTGCATGAAAAATTTGCCGTTGAAGCTTTTCAGGCCGGTGCTCATGTCCTCTGTGAAAAACCGGTCGCCCACACGGTGGAATCCGGCAGACGGATCGTTGCAGCCGCAGAACGCGCCAACCGTATTCTGGCAGTAGGTTATACGGAACGTTTCCGCCCCGCATTCGGGTTTATTCAGGAAAAAGTTCAATCCGGTGATATGGGCAACCTGATCGGCGGACGGTCGCTGGTAGGCAGTTACAAAACTCTGATGTGCGCCAAAAGCGATTTCCGCAGTCGTTGTTTCGGCATTATTCTGGTTGACTTCACCCATGAGCTGGATATGCTTCACGCGATATTCGGACCGGCGGCGGATGTGACGTGCAAAGCCAATTCTCTGGCACAGAAAAAACTTCCCGCCAACCCGTCTCTGGTTTCCATGCTGTTGGAATACCGTTCCGGGGCAATCGTCTCCCTGCACTTCGACTATGTCCAGCATCCGCAGCGGCGGATCATTGAGATCTGCGGCGACCGGCAAACCCTGGTCTACGATATGGAAGTCAATACAGTAAGTGTCTTTGATGAAAACCATCCGGAACCCGAAGTATTTTCATTCCCATGCGAAAGAGACAATTTATTTATCCGCGAACATGATAATATGATCCGGGCGATCCGCACCGGAACTCCGGTCATGGTCAACGGCGAACAGGCTATGCAGTCGCTGGAAATTGCCGAACAAGCCGTAAATATATTATTGAAAAAGTAATGACAACGCTTGAAAAACATTATAACAGGTAAACAATTTAAGGAACATTCAAAAATGTCAAAACTCGTAATCAGTGCCACCGTAACTCCGCTGCTGGAAAACCGGAAGCTGGACAAAGAGGGGATGCGTAATATTTTCAACCGCAATATCCGTCATGGTATGGACGGTGTTTTCCTTTTCGGTTCGATGGGGGAATGGGGAAGTTTTTCCGATGCTTTCAAAGAGGAAGCGGTGGAGTTCGCCTCCGATGTCATCAAAGGACGCATGCAGCTGCTGGTCGGAATCAACGGAACAAGTGTCTACCGTTCACTGGAAATCATGGAAAACTATAAAAAATATGATTTCGATGCCTATGTTTTTATGCCTCCGGCAAAAACTTCGGCTCTGGACCCGGTAAAATCAATGCTGAAAGTCCTCGATTCCGCTGACCGCCCGGTTTATCTTTACCACTGTCCGCCCAATAACGGCATCAACTTCACGTTGGGAGAATTTGCCGAAATGATGAAACATCCCAACCTCAAAGGTATCAAAAATTCCTCTTCAAATATGTGGTTACGCCGGGAAATGCTCTTGATGCGCGAAGAAAAAGGATTCAAAACACTCTTTTTCGAGGGTCAGGAATGGGCGGCTGATGAAGCTCTTTTCGCCGGGTATGACGGAATGATCTGCGGAATGGGCGCACTCTGTTCCAAAATGATGAAAAAGCTCGCCGCCTGCGTGGATAACTGCGATATCAAAGGTGCCACCGCCGCCCAGAACAACATGATCCGCCTGTTTCACGGTGTTTACGGTCCGGATATCGAAAATTGCTGGAACGGTCAAAAGTATGCACTGCATAAACTCGGCCTGATCGCCACACCGCTTACGCTGGCTCAGGAGATGGATTGTCTGACCGATGCGGCCAAAGCACGCATCGAAAAATGTCTGGATGATATGAAAGCAGAGCTGGATTGATTTCGTTGATCGCAGCTCCCGGCGGTCAAATCTTGACCATTTCGACGGTTGAACTCATCTATTCGCCATCAGACTCTCTTCTGCTTTTTAACGGCAGGAGAGAGTCTGAATCATTGATGCGCCAGTGCCATCCGGGGGAAGTTTCCCCAGGATCACTTGCAACAGCGGCGGACAAACGTATAAGCCGCCGGCGGCATATTTATATATTCACCGACACCGGATTCGCGTTACATTTATCCAGCAAAAAAACTTCCCGGATCAGATAATATTCCGGCAATGCCTTCTTTCAGAGCAGCCGGGAACATCTCCTGCGTACAATTTTCGGCATTCAATTCAGCTGCCCAGCGGACATGCAATTGCCGGTACAACTCTTTTACCCGGTCAAAATCATCCAGTGCGTTCTGCAGATATGTCCGGCTCTGAAATTGTTCCAGCAATTCCGGCGTAACTTCCGGGAAATATTTTTTTACAAAAAGAAATTTCCGCAAACCGATTTCTATGCCGAAAAACAGGATTGTCATCTCTGCCAGCAGGATGTACCATTGATATTCTGTATGATTTTTACTTACTGCCGGAAGATGTTTTTTCAACACCCGCAGCAGCGAAACAGCAGCAAATCTTTTGCCGATCAGACGGTAAAGTTCATTCTCCCCATCAGCCAAATCATAATCCCGACGGATATTGCTGCAGATTTCAGAAAAATCGTACGGACGGCGCGAATAGCGGTTGAGCGACTGCGCTTTGCGGTATTGAAATCCCGGAGCAACGGTACAAAATCCGGCAATACTGTCCAGTTTATCCGGCAATCCGGGAATATCCGCACCGAAAACATTCCGGGCATAATTAATTCTGAAGTCATCTATATCGTCACCGCCGGCAGCGATATATCCCTGGAAACGCATAGCATAAAACGCATCAAAAAATGAACATCCGGTATCCGGCCAGTCCGTAAGAACCGTCCCGACGGCACCGATACGCTTCATCTCGGAAGCGATCTCGGAAATATTGGATTCGATCAATGACAAACTGTGATGGATCGCCCCATGCTGCATTTCCGCCCTGGCACCGGGACTGCCGATTATACGGCATGCAGGAATGACATTCAAAAGTTTCTGCAGCGGCAGCGAAACACTGCCGTGACTGGCATCCCCATAGTTCCAGAATTGGAAAATCACCCGCGAATCAAAATCTGTAAGCGATTCCGGATAAGCCAGAGCGATATCGTGCCAGAGTATCGGAATAACGCCCTTGTCAAGCGCATATTGCGTAACTTTGGTCATATACGAACTGTACAGTTTGCCTGTGCCATATCGCCGGACAAATGCCGCACAATCCGGACAACTGCCCAATTGCCCGCATTCATCACCGCCCAGATGAATATAACGGCTGTGCGGATGAAGTGCAAGCGTGTCATCTATAAGTTTTTTCGCCAGTTCAAAAGATTCTGCAGCCAGCGGACAAAGCTGCTGCGGAGCATCGGATGACTCCGCACAATCACGGTACTGCTCATGGATCAATACATGGTACATATGACCGAATACCTGAACCAGCGGAATTATTTCCACGCCATTGGTCAAAGCACATTCATTGATCTGCCTGATTTCTTCCGGAGAAAATGCATTGGATGCAGATATCTGCTTTTCTCTGCCCTGCCAGGGGAAAAATGTCTCATATTCAAAAAGCAGAGTATTCAGCCCGGCTTCTTTCATCTCCCGGATGATCATCTCCACCGCCGGAATGCCCGGCCCGCACCAGGGCAGAAAGTCATTCATCTGGTGCAGGCAGATCATAAAACCGCGCATTTCAAGTATATTGGACTCAGCCATTTTTATCTCCATTATTCAAAGAGGATATCCGAATCCATATTCTCTCCGGTAAAACGGTAAACACCATTGCCGAGATTAACTGTATTACCGAAGCGGGATTTAAGATTTGCTTTACCTTTGACCGTGATTTCAGCCTGACATGCTCCGGAACCGGTGGCGGCAATCAGTACTGCAGTTTTGCCGTCGTCGTTGACAAAAGCAGCAGCAACGGCAGGAGATTTGCTTTGATTATTAACTACCGGCTGCGGAACAGATGCATCGGAAAGCAGATAAGAGCTTAAATCCCGCAGCATCCGGGCAGTATTGCAGACCGCCTGCCAATGCCGGTCAAAGTCATAATCTTTACGCTTGAGCAGACCGGGATTGAGCAAATCCATGTAACTGTAAAAGATAAAAGCTTTTGCCCCGCGAATAGCCATCAGGATATTCATTGAACGCATCTGCTTTTCCGTAGGCAGACAGTATTCCCGGACCGAACTGTAATTGTGCCAGGGAAAAATTTGCGGGATCGCCCAGACACAGTACCCGCCGTTGTACTCCTGAAATGTCAGAGCATCAAAGTGCCGCTGGATCAACATCATATCCGATTCCGGACTTTCCACCGGATAGGGGTCTACCCCGAAAATATCAGCTCCTCCGGCACACATGGCAAATTTTGCCGGATCGTACTGGCACTGCCAGGTGGGATGGTCAGGATCGAGCGTCGAAACCTTTTTACGCTGATTCAACCGGAATTCCGTTACCGAGCTTTCATCATTCAAATACCATGCCAGCAAACCGGGGTGATCTTTCAGCGATGTGACCACATATTCGGTGATCGCTTCCACGCCCTGCCTGCCTTCGATACTCCGTCCGCCTTTATTCCGGTTGTTGATATCTTTCAGGGAAATTATGGTTTTGATCCCGGCATCATTCAATTCGGTCATGATCTCCCGGGTCACAGCCATACCACTGCGGCCATCACTCTCACGTTTCCAGTAATGTCCGTCATAAGGCATGATACAGTTGAAAGGTGATTTTTTCAACCGGTCAATATCTTCCCGGCGCAGAACATTTCCGCATTCGGAAAAAGCCTTGCCGGTCTGATTGGTGAATATACCTACCGGCAGAAATTTTTTCCCATCCACGATCACTCTGCCCCTGTCATCGATCTTCACCCGGGCACCGGATGTTTTGCTGATGACAGTAAAACCGGTTCTGCCGGAAAGAGTAACATCGGCATCCGGATGTTTCAAAACTGATTCCACCGTATAATTTCCGGGAACCAGATCCGCTTCAACGGCATATTGACCATGTTGCACCGGAATGGTCTCCTGCATGGCAACTTTACCATCCCGGGATATTTTCACCTCCACACTTTCCTGTTTACCTGCCAGTCCGACGGTATGGGAATGGAACACCAGACGCTGCTTTCCCGGAGTAATGGCGTATTTGGCGCGCGGATAAATCAACTCGGTATACCATTCCGGTTTATCCTCCACGATAAACGGTTCGGCAAACCACGCTTCTCCGGTATGTCCCCTACGCATGTAAAGCGACATGGTCGCATAAAATTTGCCGTCCGGCGTGGTCACAGTATCGGAAACAACTGTCCAATCCCGATCTCCGGTGATACCGCGCGGATAACCGCCGCCGGCATATTTATTGTTTTTCTCAAATTCGATACATATCGTCGCTCCGTTACCTCTGGCATGAGTGGAAACATTGCGTGTTTTGATCTTTACTCCGAAACGGTATTTGGTACGCGGTTTCAAGCCGGTCAAACGGACGGCGGCAAGAATGTAGGATTTGTCCTGCCGCTGATGGTAGAGTGCCGGAGTACCGTTGGGCCCCTCACCTCGAACCAGTTTGAAGCCCTGCGGAGTTTTCCAGCGGGTAATATCCGGAGCATAATTTTTTTCAGCGGCCGATGTACTGCCGAAAACAGCCAGCACCAACAACATTATAAGTTTTTTGTATATCTGCATTTTCA
>JAGBZM010000060.1 GCA_017628235.1 Lentisphaeria bacterium
AATGCAAGTACCTGAACTCATTTTTTGCTGTCAAAAATTGTGTGAAACCAGTCCGTCACGCAATTTCGGCTCAAACCAGGTTGATTTGGGCGGCATGATCTTTCCCGCATCGGCAATAGCCATCAGCTGATCCAGAGTGACCGCATGGAGCGACATTGTAACGGCGTGGGAACCGGTATTGACCAGTTTTTCCAATTCAGCTGTACCCCGGATACCGCCGATGAAGTCGATACCGGTGCTGGTACGCGGATCATCGATGCCGAGGAGCGGAGCAAGCACCCGATCCTGCAGCCAGCTGGCATCGAGGCGGCCGATCTCATCAAATTTGGAAATATCAAATTTGGGAACTGCCAGACGCCAAGAGCCATTCATATAAAATTTGAATTCTCCGGGTTTGGCGACCACACCGTCGGCTGCGTCGCTGACCGTGAATTCTTTTTCCAGCGCGGCGATAAAACCGGCTTCATCCAGACCATTGAGAGTTTTGACCGCCCGGTTGTAGGGCATGATCGCCAATTCACTGTCGGGGAAAGCAACGGTCAGGAAAAAGTTGTAATCTTCATTACCGGTGTGGTTGGGATTATTGGGGGCACATTCGGCGGCGGTGCGGGCGGCGGCGGCACTGCGGTGATGGCCGTCAGCGATGTAGAATACCGGAACTTTTTCAGCGAAAAGAGCAGACAGACCGGCACTCTTTGCTTCATCCATTCGCCACACGGTATGCTGAATGCCATCCGGAGAGGTGAAGTCAAAGAGAGGCGCAGCAGCGGTTTCCGCTGCGATCATGGCGTTGATCTCCGCCACCGCACGATAAGTGAAAAATGCCGGGCCGGTATGAGAACGCAGGGTCATGACATGACGGGTGCGGTCATCTTCTTTGTCTTTACGGGTCTTTTCATGTTTTTTGATGATTCCGGCATTGTATTCAGCGGCACTGGCTGCGCCGATGATTCCGGTTTGGCTGCGGCCATTCATTATCAGACGGTAGATATAGAGATGCTCACCGGCATCCAGAGTCAAAGGAGCTTCTGCAATGATCCGGTCAAATGCCGCTTTGGCCTGAGCATAAACTTTGTCATCGTGCAGATCGATCCCCGGATCAAGGTCGATTTCCGGCCGGGAAACGTGCAGGAAGCTCAAGGGATTGCCCTCGGCTAATACTGCCGCTTCTTCGCTGTTGACCACATCGTAGGGAACTGCTGAAACCATTGCCGCCTTTTCCGGAGTCGGCACCAAACCGTGAAACGGTTGTAACGTCGCCATAAGTGTACCTCTGATATTATTGCTTTGTATTATGTCGTTTTTATAATATAGCTTGCCCGGAACTTTTTTTCAAATGGCCAACATGCCGGATAACAGTAAAATCCAGCTTATTGCGGCTCCGCTGCAGCGGATATCATCGGCGGTCAGACCGCGTTCCAGACTGCGTTCATTGGCAAATTTCCAGAAGACGGCGAAAGCCAATACTCCGAAAACAGTGGCCAGTTTCGCCTGCCAGAAAGAGAGCAGAATCACCAATATCACTGTCAGCAGAAAACGCTTCCGCGCTCTTTCCGAAAAATCTATTACCGGCGGCGAAAAGTCCGCCCCGACGATCAACAGAGCTTCAAATGCGAATGTTCCGGCGGCTGCCAATGCGAAAAAAAGTGCGTTGCCATTGTAAAAAATCGTCATCAGTACCGCAAATTTCAGGATCATCATAAAAACCGGTACAACGATGTTGAATGGTATTATTTCTCCGGGAAGCAGTTTGCTCAGATGGGCGGCAATCAGGCCGTCACCGCGCCCGTGATCATGGAAAAGCATAAAAAGCCAGGCAAAAAGAGCAAAAACAAACGCTCCGGTCATCCGGTTGAAAAGCATTTGGATCACTCCTCCGGCCAGTGCGATCAGCAATCCGCAGAGCCAGCCGGTCAGGACAAAGCCGGCAGCTTCCCAGTATTTCCCCCGGTGGACGGCGAATGAGCGCCATTTTTGCGGCAGCCGGATCTTTATCAGTTTCTGCCATGCGCGGATCAGGGCAGCGGCGATATTCAGTAATTGTTCATACATGTTTTTCATACTCCTGGATCATGATATTTCTTACGCGGGCGGCCAAAGCTTTCCGGTCTTCATCTTTCGCAGCATGGATCTCCGGCAGAATATAAAGGTCGATAGTCACCGAATGCAGTCCCAGCACTCCCCAGGCGTGCCGGGCAAAGCCGGTGTCATCGAACCATGCTCCTGGAAGATCGTCAGCCGGTTTTTCGTGATAAAAAAGTACCATCGGCACGATCGGCACTTCCGGGGAAACCGAAGCAAAAACCGTTGATTTGAATGGCAGTAATCCATGCTTTCCGTCGGTGCTGGTACCTTCCGGATAGACCAGCAGAGACACTCCGTTGTTCATCGTATCACGGAATTCTCCGGCGTATCCGGCAGCTTTGCGCGGATGTTTACGGTCGATCCAGATCGGGGTGGAGAGCGCCACCAACCGTCCGGCCGGGAACCAGCGTTTTATTCCGTCATTCGGAGTGAAACGGAGTTTGAAGTTGGAGGCGTGAGCCAGAATATCCAGATATCCGAGATGGTTGGAGACCAGCAAAACCCCGGTTCCGAACTCTTTTCTGCCGTGAACAACCGTTTTTACCCGCATGATCGCCGCACAACCTCCGGCCCAGAATTGCGCCCACGCTGCACCGCGCCGCACCCGCTGCCACTTGGATAACCCGATCAGGGATATCGCGGCAAGGGGCATAAGCGAAATGCTCCACAAGACAAGGAGCAGTGTCCGTATCATCCGCCGTAAAAACTTTTTCATTATCTGTGCCGAAATCTCCAAAAAAATGTTTACAGCGTAAAGTACTGCACAAATCTGTTTTTTTCAAGTGCCGAAATCAAAAATTATTTCTGATGAACTGCATTTTCCGGATAACCCAGCAAAAGTGCCAGTTCGGCGGCGATAAAATCCCCGGAAATTTCCTCGCCGGGAAGTTTTAAAATCCGGACCCAGTCGTTTTCGGCAGACAGGGTTATAAGTTGAGCATTTTGAGCAAGCCGTCTGATGATCCCGGAGTTCCGGGGAGAAAGAGCCTTCCGGCACATAACGCAGTCGCAATCGATATCCAGAATGTATGGCCCGGCGGGAAAATCACCGGTCAACAGGGGGGCAAGGAAGCTGTCATCCAGCACCGTTTCTGCCAGCGGGCGGAAGTTTTCCGCATCATTGAGCATGGTATCCATATCCGGAAGTGACACATTGCGCCGCACTTCCAGCATGGGGTGATCCGGCGGGACCGGGCATGGGGAAAGAGCAATGATCACGGCCCGTGAAATGATATTTTTTCTCAATGCCCAGTCAAAATGCTCGTCGTGGTGCAGCAGTTTTACCGCTGTTGCGGCTGTTTCCGGCAATTCGATCCCCCGTTTCCGGCAATCCAGCACATCGGTGTGAAAATCCAGTGTCAACACCTGCGGGGATCGTCCGCAGGTGACGGCACATCTTTCCCACGCCGGGAGAACTTCGTGATGCTGATTTACTGTAATTATTTCCGGCATAAGTGAAAAAGGGCGGCCTCTGCCGCCCCCCATAACGGGATGATCAGGTCACATGACTCTTTCCAGAGTGATTTCCGGATCCAGTTCTTCGCGGAGAATACGCTCCAGTCCCTCTTTGATGGTCATGGTCGCATGCGGACAGCTGCCGCAGGCACCGCGCAGCCGCAGCTGCACCAGTTTCCCCTCGATGGAAACGACCTCCAAATCGCCGCCGTCAGCCTGCAGACAGCTGCGTAATTCATTCAAACGTTCTGCAATTTTCACTGAAAGTTCATCCATGATAAATTCCTCCTGAAATGTAATGTTGACTCATCCCGGCACTGCCGCAGATATCCACCTTTCCAATATACCCCTGATTTGCCGTAAAAACAAGTCCGCAATTGAAAAAAAACGTGATTTGAAGCGTTTGCGGAACTTGAAAAGTAACCGGTATGGTGGTAAATTATGCAATACAGATATTGCATATTATATTCTGATTTTTTAAATACGGAAAGGAGCAATTATGGCAGAGGAATTGCAGAGTCTGCTGGAGAAGATCAATCAGGACGGTATCATGAAAGCGGAAGCGGAAAAAGCGAAAATCATTTCCGCTGCCGAAGCTGAAGCGGCCCGGATCGTGGCCGAGGCGGAAAAATGTGCCGCCGGTATGATCAGAGAAGCAGAGAAAAATTCAGAAGCAATTGCCAAACGTGCCGCCGGTGCATTGGAGCAGGCCAGACGGGATATCCTGCTCCAGCTGCGCGAGGAGCTGGCCGGACGTCTGCATCAGGCGGTGCAGGAAGCCGGGGCCAAAGCATTGTCTGCTGAATTTATGGCCGGACTGGTGCGGGAGCTGGCTCTGGCATTCAGTGCAGCTCCGGAAAGTGTTATTGCAGTACGCAGTGCGGTGAAAGATGCTCCGGCGTTGCAGGAGGCTCTGCGTTCAGCTTTGGCGGAGAGTTTTGTCAAAGCTCCGCAGTTGTTCGCCGGTAAGGAGATCACCGGTGGTATGGAAGTATCATTCGACGGCGGTAAATGTTTCTATGATTTTACGCTGGATGCGGTATCGGATCTGCTGGATGAGTACATCGGCGAAAATCTTGCTTCGGTCTTCAAGGCGCAGTAACGATGATGTATCCGTTTTTAAGTGCGATTCTGCCGGTTCTTGAACCGGGAACGATTCCGGAAATGACACTGGCAGAATTTGATGCTCTGCTGGCCGGAGAGTTGTCCGGCAGACTTTTTGACCGTCTGACCGCCTGGGATGATCCGGAACGGCGGATGGGAGTGCCGCTTTACGCCCGGATGCAGCAGTTTATCGACTGCATGGAGTACCGTATCGCTTCGATCCGGGCGGAGAGGTTGAAATTCAGCAGCTCCTTTGAAGAACCCGGAGAATTTTACGGAGAAATCGATCATGCGTTGAACCACATGCTTTCCAGCGGAGCCCTGGAGAGGGAGAAGTTGCTCGATCTGCTTTTGTGGCGCAAACTCGATGAGCTGGAGATCGGGCATGAATTGGATTTTGAACATCTTTGCATCTACCGGATACGTTTGAGTCTGCTGCAGAAGTATGCTCAACGCGATGAGAGTGCCGGACGGAACAATTTTGAGTCAGCTCTTGAAAAGCTGGCAGCCGGATTCAATGAACCTTAATACCTGTTCACTGGGAGTTTGAAAATATGGAAGAAAATAAGATCTTGGAACCGATAGTCGGTGTCAACGGCAATATGATCACCGTTGAATATTCCGGGAGGATCATGCAGAATGAGGTCGCTTACGCATCCGTCGGTGATGCCCGGATCAAATGTGAAGTCATCCGGGTGCGCGGGAAATATGCTGATTTGCAGGTCTTTGAAAGTACCAACGGTTTGAAAGTCGGTGATCTGGTCGAGTTTACCGGAGAGTTGCTGAGCGTGGAACTGGGCCCTGGGCTGCTGACTCAGGTGTATGACGGTTTGCAGAATCCGCTGCCGCAGTTGGCGGAAAAATCCGGATTCTTTCTCCAGCGCGGTATTTATTTGCGCGCTCTCGACCGGGAAAAACGGTGGGATTTTTCTCCGCTGGCGCAAGCCGGTGATCAGGTTGTCCCCGGTGACCGGATCGGTTTTGTGATGGAGGGAGTTGTCCGCCACTACATCATGGTCCCGCTGCGGTGGCGGGGAAAGTATACGCTTGAGAGTGTCGCCGCCGCCGGAGAATACACGATAGATGACTGCATGGCACAGGTCATCGATGAGAATGGCGACAGGCATCAGGTCACCATGACCCAGCACTGGCCGGTAAAAATTCCGATTACCGATTATGCGGAAAAACTTCTGCCGGAAAAACCATTGATCACCTGTCAGCGGACTATCGATACCTTTTTCCCGGTGGCAACCGGTGGAACATTTTGTACCCCGGGACCTTTCGGAGCCGGAAAAACGGTTCTGCAGCACGCGATAAGTCAGAATGCCGAAGCCGATGTGGTGGTTATCGCTGCCTGCGGGGAACGGGCCGGTGAAGTGGTGGAGATCCTCCGGGAGTATCCGGATCTGACCGATCCGCGCACCGGAAGATCCCTGATGGATCGTTCCATAATCATTTGCAACACCAGCAGTATGCCGGTTTCCGCCCGCGAAGCAAGTGTGTACACGGCGGTCACTCTGGCGGAATATTACCGGCAGATGGGATTGAATACTCTGCTGCTGGCCGATTCGACCAGCCGCTGGGCGCAGGCCCTGCGCGAAATGTCCGGACGCTTGGAGGAGATCCCCGGTGAAGAGGCGTTCCCCGCTTATCTGGAATCGCTGATCGCCAGTTTCTATGAACGTGCCGGACTGGTCAAACTCCGCAGCGGGGAGACCGGTTCCATTACCATCGGCGGTTCGGTTTCCCCGGCCGGCGGCAACTTTGAAGAACCGGTCACTCAGGCAACACTGAAAGTGGTCGGAGCTTTTCTCGGTCTTTCCCGTGAACGTTCTGATGCCCGCCGTTACCCGGCGATCCATCCGCTGGACAGTTGGAGCAAATATCCCAGTATCGTGGATAAAACTCAGCTGGATTATGCCCGGGGGGTGCTGCATCGCGGTTCGGAAGTCAACCAGATGATGAAAGTTATCGGCGAGGAAGGAACGGCGATGGAAGACTTCATCATCTATCTGAAAAGTGAATTTCTCGACTATACTTACTTGCAGCAGAATACCTTTGATGCGATCGACGGAGCAACTCCGGCGGAGCGTCAACGGACGATGTTCAACGATGTTTACCGGGTGCTGACATCCGCATTTTCCTTTGATGAAAAAGAAGCCGCCCGCAAATTTTTCCTCGAATTGCGTCAGCTTTTCACCGACCGTAACTACATGACTCTGGACAGCGCGGAATACCGTGAACAGAGCGCGTTGATCGAAAAATTAATCTCCACAAGGAGCAGAAAAGATGCGTAAGGTTTATCACAAAATCATCAAAATTTCCGGCAACGTCATTACTGTTGAAGCCGAGGGAGCTGCTTATAACGAACTTGCTGAAGTATCTTCCGCCAGAGGCGTGTCGCTGGCTCAGGTCATCCGGCTGGACGGCAATCAGGTTTCGCTGCAGGTGTTTTCCGGGGCCAGAGGGATCAGTACCGGAGATCAGATCCGCTTCCTGGGACGGGAAATGAGCGTTTCCGGTTCAGAAGCGTTGCTGGGCAGAGTATTCAACGGTCGCGGTCTGCCCCGGGACAACCGGCCGGAAGTAACTGATGAGGCGACCCCCATCGGTGCGCCGTCGGTCAATCCGGCCAAACGTATCATCCCCCGGAATATGATCCGGACCAATATCCCGATGATCGACGTTTTCAATACGCTGGTCGAATCCCAGAAATTGCCGATTTTTTCCGTCGCCGGTGAACCGTATAATGAACTGCTGGCCCGGATCGCGCTGCAGGCCGAAGTCGATGTGATTATTCTCGGCGGAATGGGTTTGAAGTACGATGATTATCTTATTTTCAAACGGACTCTGGACGAGCATGGCGCATTGGGGCGGACGGTGATGTTTATCCATACGGCGGCCGATCCGGTGGTGGAGTGTCTGATGGTGCCGGATATGTCGCTGGCAGTGGCGGAATCTTATGCACTCAAAGGTAAAAGGGTTCTGGTTCTGCTTACGGATATGACCAACTTTGCCGATGCGTTGAAAGAAATTGCCGTGACAATGGAACAGATCCCCGCCACCCGGGGATATCCGGGCGATCTTTACAGCCAGTTGGCCGGGCGGTATGAAAAAGCGGTGGACTTTGACAGTGCCGGCAGTATCACCATTCTGGCAGTGACTACTATGCCGGGAGATGATGTGACCCATCCGGTGCCGGATAACACCGGTTATATCACCGAGGGACAATTCTATTTGAAAGGCGGCCGCATCGAACCATTCGGTTCTCTGTCCCGTCTGAAGCAGCAGGTCAACGGCCGTACCCGCAGTGACCACCGGGCGATCATGGATGCGATGATCCGGCTCTTTTCCGATTACCGCAGTACGCTGGAGAAACAGTCGATGGGGTTCCGGATGTCCGCGTGGGATGAGAAACTGCTTAAATACGGTAAACGTTTTGAAAATGAAATGATGGATCTTTCGGTGAATATCCCGTTGGAAAAAGCTCTGGATTTGGGCTGGGAGATCCTGGCCGACTGCTTTGACCGCAATGAAGTGGGTATCAAAACCGATCTGATCGAAGAATTCTGGCCGGAACGCTGAAAATATGGCAAAGATTAAATATACCAAAACAGAACAGAAGCATCAGCAGGATTCGCTCAAGCAATTCAACCGTTTTCTGCCGACTTTGCAGCTGAAAAAACAGCAGCTGCAGCAGGAGGTGCGATTGAGCGTGGAAAAGCTTGCGGTCAATCGTGCCGCCCGGAAAGAAGCATTGGAAAAACTTTCCGGAGTGTTGGCATTTTTCAGCGAACCGCTTGAAGCGCAGAGACTCTCTTCGCTGGTCGAAGTATTGACGATTTCCAGTTCCACCGTCAATATCGCCGGAATTACGATCCCGGTTTTTGAAAAGGTGGAATTTGCAGATATTCGCTGGGATCTGCTGCATACTCCCTGGTACACCGATGAGTGTGTGGCGGCGTTGAAAGAGTCGCTGTCGTTGCGGGCAGAGGGAAAGGTGCTGGAAAAACAGTATCAGCTTCTGCTGGCGGAATTGACCACGACCACGCAGCGGGTCAACCTCTTTGAAAAGGTGAAAATTCCGGAATGCAAAGAGAATATCCGCCGGATCAAGATCCAGCTGGGAGATATGGAAACCAGTGCCGTTGCCCGCAGCAAGATCGCCAAAAGCAAATCCGGGCAGTTGGCATTGACATAAAACTGTTGGGGCCGGAGCAGGTGGCAATGGCTGCAGCGGGTTGCCAATGCCTGCCCGCCGTTACATTAATTTGAAACTATGAACAGCAAACTGAAAAATCACAATCATATAGAAATTCTGGATACCACGCTCCGCGACGGTGAACAGACTCCGGGAGTCAGTTTTTCTCCTTCTGAAAAGCTGGAGATCGCCCGTATCCTGCTTTCCCGTCTGCATGTTGACCGTTTGGAATTGGCCAGTGCGAGGGTTTCTGACGGCGAAAAAGAGGCGGTCAGCGAAATTATCAAGTGGGCGCAGCCGCACGGATATCTGGAACAATTGGAGATTTTGGGGTTTGTCGATGGCGGCAAGTCAGTGGCCTGGATCAAAGATGTCGGCGGCAAGGTGGTCAATATCGTTGCCAAAGGTTCGGTGGAACATTGTAAACTGCAGCTGCGTAAAACTCCCCGGAAGCATATCGATGAAGTGGAAAAAGAGATCGTCAGGGCCGCCGGAGAGGGGATGGCGGTCAACCTCTATCTGGAAGCATGGAGCGAAGGGATGATGGAGGACTTTTCTTTCATCTGCGACATGATCCGGACGGCCGGGGAACTGCCGGTGAAAAGGGTGATGCTGGCAGACACACTGGGATTGCTTTCTCCTGCGGAGACGGCACGTTATGCCGAATGGATGCTGTCGGCATTCCCGGATAAACATTTTGATTTTCACGGACATAATGATTACGGTTTGGTAACGGCCAACAGTCTGGCGGCGGTGCAGGCCGGGTTCAGCGGGGTGCATACTACCATCAACGGACTGGGGGAAAGGGCGGGGAATCAGCCGTTGGCCCAGCTGGTGGTGGCGGTTCATGATTTTACCGGACACCGGACCAAGATCGCGGAAAAGGAGTTGTACCATGTTTCCCAGCTGATCCAGTCGCTTTCCGGTAAACGCTGTCCCTGGAATATGCCGGTAGTCGGCAGCGATGTTTACACTCACACCTGCGGAGTCCATGCCGACGGCGACCGCAAAGCCGGATTGTACGGTAAAAAATTGCGCCCGGAACGTTTCGGCAGACAGCAGGATATTGCTCTGGGTAAACTTGCCGGCAGGGCTTCAGTGGAGACAATATTGGAAGATACTTCGTGGAGTTCAGGGCTGAATCCGGAACAGAAAGAGTTTCTTTTGTCGGAAATCGTACGGCTTGGTGATAAGAAAAAGCAGGTTTCTCCGGCTGATTTGCCTTATATTATCGCCGGAGTGAAAAAGACTCCGTTGAAAAAGGTTTTTCAGATCACACGGGCTGATTTCCGGTCAAGTCTGCATGGTATGGCGCACTCTTTTGTGGCGGTTGATTTCAACGGGCAGCATGCAGAATTTTCCGCAAAAGGTGACGGTGGTTACGATGCTTTTGTCCGGGCATTGAAAAAATGTTTGAAGCAATTCGGTCTGACTATGCCGAAACTGATCGATTACGAGGAGCGTATTCCACCCGGCGGCCGGACGGATGCGATCGTGGAAACCACGATCACCTGGAGTTTCGGCGGCCGGACCCACATTACCACCGGAGTTGATTCCGACCAGGTGCTGGCGGCAGTGGCGGCAACGGAAAAAATGATTAATTTTATGGTGCAGTGATGGGCAGGCTCTATTTGATATCCGGCGATGATGATTTTGCCAGAAAACAACGTGCGCGGGAATTGGCGGTGATCGCCGCCGGTTGCGATGAACCGGAAAATGCCGATCATGTGGAGATCGTTCAGGGAGATCTGCCGGAATTGAAGTCTGAAACGATTGCGGTCAGATTGCTGGAAGCTCTGCAAACTCCGCCATTTCTCTCCCCGGAAAAGGTCGTGTGGATGCGGCATCATCCGGATCTGGATGTATTCAACCGTGAATCCGGGCCGGAGGCGGTTCTGGCAGCAGCGGAATTTCTTTCGGCTCCATTGCCGGAAGAGTTGACCGTAGTTATCGACGGTCCCGGTCTGGATAAACGCAAGACATTCTGTAAAAAACTGCTGAAAGCCGGTGCGGAAATAGAGGTTTGTTCTGTGGCCAGAGCCACTGATCGTAATTTTGCTGAAGTGCGGCGTAATATTCTCAATGATTTTGCCAAATCCACCGGCAAACGTCTGCGTGGGGATGTTATCCAGTATCTGACTGAGGTTATCGGCGGTGATTCCGGAGTGTTGGCCAATGAACTGGAGAAACTGGCGTGTTACACCGGAGATGCTCCGGAAATAACCATAGCCGATTGCCGGGCGATAGTCAGCCGTACTCCGGAAGCAGTTATCTGGGAATATACTGAGGCGGTTCAAGTCGGGCGCAAGGATGCGGCACTGCATTCACTGGCTCTGCTGACCCGTCAGAGTGAACCGGGGATGGAGTTGAAACTTCTGGCACTGCTCTCCAATTCTTATCAGAAAGCGTTGAACAGCCGTCTGGCGATGATGGAGTTGGGCATTCGTCATCCCTCGCCGGGAGCATTTGAAAATCTTTCCCAGGAGATCAAGGCCAAATATCCGGACAACCCGCTGATAAAACTGCATCCTTACCGGGCATTCAAGATTTGTGAAACTGCCATCCGGATCGATGGTGCGGCTCTGGCGGAAAAACTGACTCTGATCCGCAATGCCAACCGGGCACTGGTTTCCGGCGGCGGCGAACCGCGCATCATCCTTGAACAGCTTACCATTGCTTTGTGCCGCTGATTTGTTCCGGCAAAAACACCATCTCTTTCGTGTGTACTGCTTGAAAAAACTGCAAAAGCAGATTATTTTATAGATAAGTATATATAAAAGGGAGAAGAGTTATGTATTTTGATATGCAGTACCGCGTGCCGTACGCTGATACTGACCAGATGGGCGTGGTTTATTATGCCAATTATCTGGAATATTTTGAACGGGCCCGGACGGAGATGTTCCGGGAAGCGGGATTGCCGTATTCCAAGATGGAGGAGTGCGGGGTCATTATGCCGGTTTCGGAAGCGCATTGCAAATACATGGGAAGTGCGCGGTATGATGACTTGCTGACATTCCGGGCATATATCCGGGAATATACGCGGGTCAGGGTGAAAATCGCGACACAGGTGCGGCGCGGAGATGAAATCCTTGCTTGCGGTTATGTGGTTCTGGCATGTGTAAACCGGAACTTCCGGGTCAGTCGCCTGCCGGAATGGATGCTGGAATATTGCGATAAATGTCTTTGGCAGGAGGAAGAGTGAAATGACGGCCAAAAGTAAACTTTATCCCCTTACTTTTTCTCCGGTTTATATGGAGAGAGTCTGGGGCGGTGATATGATGAGCAAGGTTCTTGACCGCCGACTGCCGGAGCATGAGGCTCCGATCGGAGAATCATGGGAACTGGTGGACCGGGATGAAGTCAACAGTGTGATCGCCTCCGGGGAATTGGCCGGTAAAACTCTTGGTGAATTGGTCAGCACTTTCGGTTCGGCACTTGTCGGCAGCAGGTACGTCAGCGGTAAAAGATTCCCGTTGATGGTGAAAATGATCGATGCCGGAGAGAGATTGAGTCTGCAGGTGCATCCGGATGAAAATGCCTGCCGGGAATTGGGCGGGGGCAGTGAACCAAAAACCGAAATGTGGTACGTTATAGCGGCACAGACCGGAGCGAAAATTTTTGCCGGATTGGCCAGTGGCGCAACCAAAGTGCAGTTGATGGATATGCTTGATTCGGCAGAAGTGGAAAAACTTATGCAGGTCTACACTTCCCAGGCCGGGGATGCATACTATATTGCCGCCGGGACACTGCATGCCATCGGTGCCGGCAATCTGATATTGGAGATCCAGCAGAACAGTGATACTACTTACCGGGTGAATGACTGGGGGCGCGTGGGGATCGACGGCAAACCGCGCACTTTGCATAAGGAACAGGGATTGAAAGCTATCGATTATACCCGCCGCAGCAGTCCCCGGGTACCCGGAGCTGTCGGAGAACGCAGTTTCAACCGCAAGTTTGATGTGGTCAAGCTTTGTCCTTATTTTCAAGTGTCCGACTTGCGTTTGCATTCGGTCTGGAACGATGATACCGGCAGCGGAGAAAGCTTTCATTTGCTCAGTGCGGTAAAAAACCGGGTGCGTATCGGTCATGGGGATAAAGAGTGTGTGATCTCTCCGGGAGAGACAGCACTGGTTCCGGCCTGCTTCGGGATCTATTCCATTTCTCCGGTGGACCCGGGGGAAGCAGTGGTTATCAAAACCACTTTGTGAAAATGTTTTCTTATACTATATAATAATATATGCATATGTGGGATGAAAAATGAAATTTTTGTGTGAGTTGGAAGCGCATTTGCGCGGGAAATTTGCCAGTTATCCGGCAGAGAACGTTTTGTCGGTTGAGGCCTGTCCGGCCGGGCAGCAGGGGGATTTTACCCTTAACTGTTTCCGGATCGGTAAATTTTGCGGCAATCCGATGGCGGCAACGGCGGAGGTGGTGGAGTTCCTTTCCGGACATGAAGAGATCGCCGGAGTTACAGCGGTCAAAGCTTTTGTCAATATCACTCTGACTCCGGCGGCATTGCACCGGTATGGAGCAGCGGATGTGGATTCCCTGCTTGCCCGGGGAGTGCTGCCGGCGAGTGACCGCCGCAAGGTGATGATCGAGTTTTCCGCCCCCAATACCAATAAACCGCAGCACCTGGGCCATGTCCGCAACAATACTCTCGGTATGGCTCTGGGGGCATTGCTCAAACGGGTGGGGCATGAGGTTATCGAAGTGAATCTGGTCAATGACCGGGGCATCCATATTTGCAAATCAATGCTCTGTTATCAGCGCGTCGGCAATGGCCGCGATCCGGAAAATACCGGAATCAAAGGCGATCATCTGGTCGGTGATTTTTATGTGGAATACAATAAAATGCTTTCAGAGGAGATCAAAGCACTGAAAGCGGCCCGTCCGGAGTTGGCAGATAAAGATTCCGAAGAGCTGTTTCTGGAAACCAGCATCGGGCAGGCTACGCAGAAAATGCTGCAGGATTGGGAAGCCGGTGACCGGGAGGTCCGGGCGTTGTGGCAGATGATGAATAGCTGGGTATTCGCCGGATTTGCCGAAACTTACCGGCGCATGGGGATCGATTTTGACCATACTTATCTGGAAAGTGAAACTTATCTGCTGGGTAAAGACATTATTGCGTCCGGATTGGAAAAAGGAGTTTTCACCCGCCGGGAAGATGGGGCGGTGATCTGTGATCTGGGCAAAATGGGCAAAAAAGTTGTTCTTCGTTCCGACGGGACCAGTGTGTATATTACGCAGGATATCGGTACGACCAAAAAGAAGTACGATGATTATCAGCCGCAGAGCATGATCTGGGTGGTCGGGGATGAACAGAATCTGCATTTCCAGATGCTTTTTGAAATCATGAAACGTCTGGGATTTGAGTGGGCCAAGGATCTTTATCATCTGTCTTACGGTATGGTCAATCTGCCCAACGGCAGAATGAAGAGCCGCGAAGGAAC
>JAGBZM010000004.1 GCA_017628235.1 Lentisphaeria bacterium
CGGTCTGCTGCTGCAAAAAGGTTCGCACGATATCGACGTCCTTCACTGGCTGATGGGTTCATACACCGTCAAAACCGTCGGCATGGGTATGCTTTCAGTCTACGACAAATGCAAACGCCGTGAAGATGACGGAACTCCCGGCAAAGCCGTCTGGGATTACGACAACTATCCTCCGGAAAAGTGCGAAGGATTCTCCCCGCGTATCGACGTGGAAGATCACAATATGATCCTCATGCAGCTGGCTTCCGGCAAACAGTGTTCCTATATGCAGTGCCATTACACTCCGGATCTTGACCGCAACTACACCTTTATCGGCACTCGCGGCCGGATCGAAAATCACGGTGTCGGACTCAATGCCCAGATCCTGATCTGGCACACCCGGGCCCAGGAAACCCGGATGCCGGATGAGAGCATAACTCTCCGCGGGATCCCCGGAACTCACTCCGGTGCCGATCCGGCGATCATGAAAAACTTCCGTGAATTCATCCGCTTCAACGCGAAACCGGAAACCAATCCGGTCGAAGCGATGCGTGCGGTATTGGTCGGCATAATGGCCCATGAATCCATGCGCGGTGATATCAGCGGCCGGGATGTTCCGCAGATCGCTCCAGACATAGTTGAATATTTTGACCGTATCTGTTCCGGCAATTAATCAATCAGAGAAAGGAAAACATCAAAATGAAAAAATCATTACTGACAATTTGTCTGGCATCGGCAGCGGTGTTTGTTTCAGCTGCAGAAGTTCCGGCAGCTGCACCGGCAGTTGCGGCAGCGGCGGAGAAAAGTGTTGAGTGCTTCACCAAAGAACGTATTTTCAAAGAAGATGTGCCGTGGAACAAATATTACTCCCCGGAATTTGTCCAGACTTCTGAAGACGGTACGGTAAAAATCACCGTCAAGCGCGTTCCCGGCGGCCCCGTCGGCGGTATGATCATGTACTTTATTAAACTGGATCAGAAAGCGGCCGGTAAAATCACTGTTTCCTGCGAGAGCCGGGGCAGCGGATTCAAAGGCAAAGACGGTTATGCCTACCGGATGACTTGTGCTTTCAAGCGGCAGGGCGGCGGTACGACCAAAGAGGATCATGCCTATTTCCCCGGTACTCCCGACGGTAATTGGCACAAAGTGGAAAAGGTTTATGATATCGGCCGCCCGGTCGACACCCTTTATCTGCATGTTTCTCTTTGTTACCGTGACGGTGAAGCTGAATTCCGTAACTTTTCGGTCAAAGTCGATCCGGCGACATTGAAACCTTTTACTCCCCCGGTAAAAAAATAAGTCGAAACGACCAATGATAAAAGAAAATTTACTTCATGTCGACTTCAAAGGTGTCCTGCCTGATTTCGACCGGGCCCTTGCGTTCCCTGAATTCTGGAAAAATTGCGGTTTTTCCGGAGTGATCCTGGAGTTTGATGCCAAATACCCCTGGCGGACATGGCCGGGGGTAAAGCGGGGGAACTTCACCCGCACCCAATTCCGGAAGTTTATCAGCCGCTGTCAGGAACTCGGTCTGGAAACCATCCCGCTGATCCAGGTGCATGGTCATCTGGAGTGGCTGCTGGATTCGCCGCGTTATGCAAAATTCCGGGAGTGCGATTTCGTCAACGAGATTTGTCCCCATGCGCCGGGAATACGCAAAAAAATGAAAAAGTGGATCGATGAGGTCGCAGAACTTTTTGCCGGAAGTTCCCGTATCCATCTGGGCGGCGATGAAGCCTGGCATGCCGGAAGTTGTCCGGTGTGCCGGCAGATCGGTAAAAGGCGGATCTATGCGGAATATTTTTCGGAAATGTCCAATTATGCGCTGAGCCGGGGCTTGATCCCGATGATCTGGGGAGATTTTTTCGCCCGGGAAAAAGCAACGGATATGTTGGATGATTTTCCGGAAGAACTGCAGTTGATCAATTGGAACTACAATGCCGACTGTACATTTGAGAATGCTTTGGATTTAATGCAGGGCGATCATAAAGTGCTGGGGGCAAGCGGTATCGGCGTTTCCGGTGATGCCGGGGCCTTGCTTTGGTCTCCGCTTAACCGCCGTCTGGAAAACATTTCCCGCTGGCTGGATTTTGCAGAAAAACACCATATCGGTGTTATCCATACCATCTGGGGCAGAGATACCAGTCTGGGCCGTCCTTATGCCAACTGGTATGCTGCAGTTGCCGGATGTATTGCCGCCGGAAATCCGGAAAAGTGGGAATCGCATGCATGGAAAGAGGTTCTTATTCGCGCTTCCAAAGCGGTAGAGGAAAATCAGATCGGCAAATTATCCGGAGCGGCGGCCGAAGTACTGCAGCTGCCTGCTGATAATGAAATAGAGCGTGCCGCATTGGAGTATTATGCGCTTGCCATGCGTTTTCAGCAGTTGCGTCTGGAGATCTGCCAACAGGGTTTTGTCCGCCGCTGGCAGGAGAAAGCGCGTAAGCATATCGGCTTGGATGAGTACAGTTATGCTGCGACCTGCCGTTATTTTTACAAACTTGCCGGAGAATTGGCCGGATGGAAAAAAGATTTCACCGGATTTTCCCGGAAAAACCGGCTTTCCGACTTCGCCGAAGTGCTGGATATGAATTACGCTCTGGTAAAAGAGGATCTGGAACAGGAAATGAAAACCATCAAAGCCAGAGGATTCTGAAGTATGGACAGATTAAGAAAAATCTTCACAATTTTAATGATCCTGACCGGAATAACCTGCGAGGCTGCGGAAATGAAAAAAATTATTCTGATCGTTGTTGACGGTATGCGTCCGGACGGTATGATCAGTTGCGGGCATCCGTTGATCGGGCAGTTGAAAAAGCACAGTTTTTACACTTTCAGAGGCAGGACAGTTTTTCCATCGGTGACTTTGCCCTGTCACCTGTCACTGTTTCACAGCGTGCCGCCGGAGATACACGGTACCATCGACAATAAATTTGTACTGCCGCCCCTGCCCGGAGCCGGGGAAGTGATGAAAAAACAGGGCAAAGAGGTCATGTTCTTTTATAACTGGGCGGAGCTGCGGGATCTGGCGCGTCCGGATTCTCTGAAACGCAGCGTTTTGATTTCCAGTCATGATTACGGCGGCAAAGCGGCGGCACAGATGATTACGGATGAGGTGATCCGGGTATTGAAAAAAGAACAGCCGGACTTCATTTTTCTCCATCTGGATCAACCGGACGGAGTCGGCCACGAACACTATTGGATGACGGAGGAGTATCTGCAGGCATTGCGGGATTGTTTTGACTGCATCGGTAGAATAATTCCGGTTCTGCCGGAAGATTACCTGCTGGTTCTGCTCTCCGATCACGGCGGTCACCGGGGACGGCATGGGACTGAACTGCCGGAAGATATGACCATCCCGGTGTTTTTTTATCACTCTTCACTGGTTTCTCGGGAACTTCCCGGAGCAAATATCATTGATGTTATGCCGACTGCATTGGTCGCAACAGGTATGGAACCGGATCGGGCATGGCAGGGAAAAGTATTGTTTCAAACCATCAACCACAAGGAAAAGGAAAAATGAACAAATTGAAAAAAATCATGGCCGGATATTTTGCCGCAGTATCCGTATTCACTATGGCGGCATCGGAATTGTCCATGCTCATCATACCGCAGGATAATTATGTGCTGAATAATTTGACTGAACATTCAGGAAAACTTTACATTGCCGAAAATTTCAATGCGGTAATGAAAATATCCCCATTTGTCAAGTGGCAGAATGTCAATGAGGTAAAGCTTGATCTATTTCTGCCGGAGGGTCTTTTCTGCAACATTTTTGCTTTTCCCCAGCATTCAAGCAACACCATTGAAGTATTCCCGCAGATCAAAGATGTCCCCGGCGGCAAAATGTACTCTTTTGTCCTCAACAAACGCACCTGGGAACGGCGTGCTGCCCACTCGCTCTATTTCTACGGCAAATGTGAAAACGGGAAAAAAGTCTCTCTCCAATTTTATGCGGATGACAAAAAGGCCAATTACCGGGAATTTGCGGTGGAAATGATCAAAGTTCCTGCCACTGCGCTGCCGGAAAATTATCCGCTTTTCGGGTATTATGTGCGCGGAGTGGAGCTGCCCAATCAGAGTGTTGCCGCCCGCAATGCCGATCTGGCGGAATTTGTCAATCTTAAAGCCATTCTGTCTCCGCGCAACCTTTCTCAGCCGGAAGTGCTGCCCTCCTACCGGATGCTGGAAAAACGCAACTGGTTCATTGCCCGCCAAATCGGTATGGAAAATATGAAACGTCTGGGGATCGGATATTCCGATGAAGTGGCCTGCCGTGATGAAGACGGCGATATCATCGCCAAAAACAACCCGGATTTCTGGACAAAATACTGCCCGGAATTTTTGAAAATCGAATTTGCCAAACGTTCCGGCACCCGGCAGACAGTCGATCCTGACATCAAATGCGATATGGTCTATCTGGATTTGGAAATCTACGCTGACAACCGGATGTTGGGTTTCTGCAAATGTGAACGCTGTCTTACTGCATTTTCCAGACATTCCGGGATCACCAGAGATAAATTCACTGCCAAAAATCTGGAAAAGAAATACCCCGCACAATGGCTCGCTTTCCGCGAAAAACAGCAGGCCGAACTGGTGGAAATCTACGTCGATATGTTTCGCAACAAGGGCGTGAAACCCAAATTCGTCTGGAACTCCTTTTTTGAATCCAATACCGGAAATAATACTTTCGGCATTGTCAGAAACGCCCACTATGAGAAGTTTTCCTCGTATATCATGCCGATGGTCTATCTCCGGGGGACGAGAATTTTTGATGTTGTCGATTATAATGTCAAATCCACCCGCGCCCCTTTTGTCCCCATGACCTATACCACCGCCGGAAGTTTTGCTCAAGATTGGAACACCCCCGAAGAGGTCGCTCTCAATCTGGTCATGGCCGCCGCCTGCGGAGCCAAAGGGCACGCCTTCTATCTGGATATTGATATTGACGGCAGATATATCATGTTCATACGTCAAGCTCTGGCGGTGGTCGCTGCCGCCGAAAAACTCAACAGTGCCGCCCGGTGTGATCGGGAGGTGAAAGTGGTCAGCAATGCTCCCCGGCGCATGCTGGAAGTCGACGGCAAAGCGATCCCAACATCTGCCGAAACACTCGACTACTTCCGTTACACTGCCCGCAAAGCTGACGGCAAATATCTGATTTCGCTTTTCAATTACCATCCGGCGGCCTCCTGCCGGGTGAAAGTTGCACTGCCGGAAATCCCTGCCGGCAGCTATTCTGTTACCGATCTGGCAAGCGGCAACCGCTACTTTATGGACGGCAAGGCATCAATATCTGCCGGACAGTTGAAAGAAGGTCTGCCGCTGGTTATCGCCCCGCGCGGATACAGCGTCTTTGTGATCGAAGCGGATCAAAACGGTGATATTCCGGCCGCTGCTGCAGGGAAAGCGTGGGATTTGCGTTCTGCCGCAGATGATTCTGCCGGTGAAGTCGTGGAAAAACGTTTGAGTGACAATGGTTTGAGCATCAGCCGTACCGACCGGATGAAAAACGGGAAATATGCCGTTAAACTGGAATCTCCGGCATTGACCGCCTGGATCGATCTGGATGACAATGCCAAAATCGAACAGCTGCTGGACAAAAAAACCGGCAAAATGCTCCTCCGTGAACCGGGATTGGGATTGCTGCGTGAAGCTTTTGATGAACCCTACTGTGCCAAAATCGAAGTTCCATATCAGGTGGTCAACCGTCAGCTTTTCACCGATCGCGCTGAGGTCGAATTGCTGGCGCAGATCCGTCACGGGTATCTGAAAGATTTTGAGATCGTTAAAAAATATACCATCTATCGTGACCGTCCTGAAATCAGGGCCGCTTACAAAATCACTGTCCGCCGGGATGTGAAAAATCAGGCCGACTTCCGTATGCGTATCCAGAACCGGATCGACATGGGCAATAAAGCGGCGGATCTGTGCGACTATTTGTCAATGAATGCGGTGTGCGGCGGCAAAGAATTGACATTCAAAGGCCGGGAACATATTGCATTCGGAGTGGCAGACGGTGCATTCAAAGGCTATCTTGCCAAAACCCTCAGAGGAGCTTTTGACCGTCCGGAATTTATCGTGAGTTCGCCGGATGCTGTGCTGAAATTCAGTTGTTCGGCTGACTCTGGAGCCAGTCAGTTTTTCAGCTGGCGCGCCGGAGTGCCGACGGCGGAAATATTCTTCCGCAAGACCGATTTCAGTCCGGACCCGCATCAGAGCCGGGTAAAGAACTTTGAAGTGACAGTTTCACTTATCCGCCGTTAAGTATAAAACGCTGAAAACGGCAATACCGGAGGCTGCTGCAAAAGCCGTAAAGGTGAGCAGCAGCCCCATTGTTTTTATGATATCTGCGGATTTGTATGCCGGTAAAATTATTTTACCGGCAGTTCCAGTATTTCTCCGGGAGCCAAAAGTATTTTTTCCCGATCTTTCTCCGACCAGTGGATGATAACGGGGGCATCCAGATTTTCTTCGGTATTGAGCAGATACAAAGTGCGTTCTTTGCCGGGATAAACGGCATAGCGCACCCGGTCGGATGATTCGACTGCCGGATACCCGGTATTGGCCCGGCACGCTGCTTTCATCAAGAACAGATACAACTCTTTTACTCCGGAAGCTCCCGGATAATCCAGCGAGTTGAGCAGAATGACTTCACCTTTGCCGTTGCGGTATCCGGAGATCACACAATGGTCAAGTTTTTTCCATGCCTGCGATTCTGCTCCGGCATCATCAGAAGCATGGTCGGTGGTTCCGCCATCGGCTTTTGATTCATGTTCCTGATCGTTGAATTTATCGGAAGCCGCTGCGAGGATTCCGGCTCCGGCGGTTTGCAGATCGGCCATCGGGAAAGTGTTGCCGGAGAATTTCGGATCGCAGATGGTTGTCCAAAGCGGGAACACCCAGCCGCTGTCCGGCATTGCCCGGAATTTGATGCCGAACGGCCGGAAAACGGTCTCCGTATCCAGGGTCACGCCGCACAACTCCCGCCAGTCGCCGTTGTTGTACGGCAGATATTCCCCATCCGGTACGTCCCGGGTATTCATGTGGGCAGCCGTCAACAGCAGTTGTCCGCCGTTACGGACAAATTTGAGCAGTTTGCAATATAATTCATGACTCATGACATTTCTGCCCAGCAGAATCACGAGTTTATAGTTCTGCAGTACTTCATCCGGGGTGTCCCAGGGGATGATATCAGCCTGTCCCAGCGGAGGATTGCCGGAAAGATCACAGTCACCGGTAAGTTCCCGGTTGTGCCACTCTGACCGGCGGTAAAGTTCGTGGAAAAGTTTCCATGATTCCTCGGCAGTGCCGGTTCTGAACCGGTCATCATCCCGGATGCCCCAGAGGTGGGTTTGGTCTGCTCCGGCGTAACCGTCGAGATAACCCTGCATGACTGCGGCCGATGCTTCCGGCAGACCTGCCGGGCGGGGATGACCGGCGGTAAAGGCGCGGAAACGGCTTAAAACTTCACGGAATCTGACTGTTACCGGATCATCTGCCTGGGCGCTGTTGCCCAGCACCTGTTTGAATCCGGCGATACCGTGTTCGGCATAGATCGGGTCAGCTCCCCGGATAAAGGCATGGCAGAGTGACGTGTGCCACCGTTTGAAAAACAATTCATCATGGACATTGCCGCCGTACCATAAAGTGGCCAGATCCACGCCGAAAGAGTCCTTGCCGAAGGCCAGAGAAGCTCCTTTTGCTCCGCTGTAAAGCATTTCAGTATCAGGCTGATAGGTCATTTCCACATCAGCTTTGTCGACGCCGCCGCGCAGATAGTGGTGGATAGCCAAGCCTCTGGCTTCGACACTTTTCAGTGGGAGGTTTATCCCGGTTTTCCGCAGATTGGCGATACTGCGGCGCAGTTTATCCTGCAGTTCCTTTTCCGCTTCGGTGAAGCTGGAAACGTTTTCCGGAGTGTTGAAGCCGTATCCGATCGAACTTCGCGGCCAGTAAAAACGTACTCCGCCGTATTCATGGAGGATGCCGGCACACTCTATTACATCGGCATATTCATGGAGGATTTCCGCATATTGTCCGATATACGGCAGATAATCCTCTTTTACGGTTCCGGCCAGACGGCTGATAACTTCGTCCATTTGGATGCGCAGCTGATTTTTTCTGGCGAAATCACACACCCGTCGCAACATATCCGGCTGCCAGGGGCCGGAAAAAAGAGCAAGGAAAGAACCGAGATTTTCCCGTACGATCAGGTCGGGAGTATACATGCCGTCTCCGGCTTCACACAGTGCGCCGGTCAAAACTGTTTTTCTTTTTATCATTGATAAGTTGTCCTGGGGGTAAATATTATTCCGGCAGATTTTTTTTCTGCTTGCGGAAAATAGACGGAGCCATGCCGTAACGTTGTTTGAACATTCTGGAAAAGTGGTAAACATCATTGATGCTGACGATACTGCAGATCTCTTTCAGAGTCATATCGGTGGTGCACAGCAGTCTGGCTGCGTATTCATAACGGCGTTTCAAAAGGTATTGATACGGCGAAGTGGACAGCTTCCGGCGGACTATCCGGTTCCTGGAACTTTTACTCATGTTTATTGAAGCGGCGACTGTTTTCAGTGACAGCGGATTCTGGTAGAAATCGTTGATTTCTCCGCAGATGATCTGCAGCGGCACATCTTCCTGCTCTGGTTGGGAAAAGATATCTTCCGGCAATTTACGTATGCAGCTGGCGCACAGGGCGGTCAGATTGATCTTATCTCGCAGTATATTGCGTTTTTCCGGCGGAGTATCGGCCACCGCATGATAGAGGATATCCAATTCATCAGTGGCGTTGACCCGGTATATCCGGTTGCCGCGCAGCGGATTGATGATAAAATGTACTGAAAACTGCGTGAGTTTGGCCCGGCACCAGCTGGAAAAGGTGATCTGCGGCGGGATCAGATAGAAGCAATCCGGCAGAAATTCGATCTCTTTGCCGCTGCAGATGATTCCCGCCCCGTAATGGTCGTGACGGTAGAGCCGCCAGAAGCGGTTTTTCAAATTCCGGTGGTTCCATGAACCGTAATTGAATGAGACCAGTGAATAGTTCAGAAGATCAAACTGGAACTTCAGAGCATTTTCCATATCGCCGTTTTTCATACTGTTTCTCCCTGGGGTGCAAAAATTTTCTGACAGTAATCAAACACTCCGGCCAGAATGGTTTTTTCCGGGATCCCCGGGGTGCGGAAGACCATTTCCAGATTGCACGGTCCGGTAAAACCTTCCCGGCGGAGAGTCCGGAAACACTCTGCCAGCGGGATAGTGCCCTGACCCGGCGGCAGATGTTCTTCGCGCATGCCGTGATTGTCGGAAATATGTACATGCCGGATCGAACCGGTATGTTTACGGATCACTTCAAAGGGATCTTCATGGAGATTGACATGGTTGAGGTCGAGAGTAATGAACATCCGGTTTTCTCCGAAAGAACGGGCAAAAGCGGCGACTTCATCCACATCCGGGTAACGTTCATTTACTTCCGGTTTGTAAGGGGCATTTTCCATACAGAAAATGAAGCCGTTTTTTTCCATTTTTTCCAGCAGCATGGCCGAAGTTTCGTGGAAATAAAGAGCTTTTTCCGGGGCATTGAAACGGTTCCAGTAGTGTTCAACAGCGGGAACACCGGCAAATTCCGCAAATCTTTCCAGATATTCTCCGGCGGTACGGGCCGCATTTTCTCTGACTTCCGGAGTTGCCGAACAGCTGTCGCCGCCCATGATCCCGTGAACCGCGATCACCGGAGCGCGGGTATCCCGGAAGGCCTGACGGATACCGGTGGTATCCATTCCGGGATACATGGAGATTTCAAATCCGGCAAATCCGGTTTCCATTGCCAGATCCAATGCTTTCACCCATCCGGCATGATCTTCCGGCGGCAGGTTGAATGCACAGGTACTCAAGGTAAGCATGACACTCATTTTTTATACGTTTGTTTCCCTATATTTACTGAAAAAGTCCGATATTGCCGCCGTTGGTCCCATTTTTGAGCAGCGGGGAATTATCTGCCGGACGGTAATCGCCGTTGGCGGCATCTTTGAATAACGGATCGGCTTTGACGGAATTTCTGATTTCCGGGGCGGTGGACCCCGGGTTGACCGCTGAGATATTTTTCACCTGCCAGAAAAGGTTGTTTTCTGCGGTGACTTTACCGCCGTTGACCGAAATGGCCACCCGGGTCTTACAGATGGCGTTATCCCGGATGAGTACCGAAGCATCAGGGGCGGTTTTGGGGATGATGAATGCATAGAGGCAATCATAGATGCAATTATTGGCATAGATCGTTGAACCGCTGAAACTTTTACCTCCGGCATCAAAGGCGGTTTTTACATTTTCAAATAAATTGGCCGAAATGACGTTGCCGCTGCCGGAATGCCAGAGTTTGATTCCGGCTTTACCGCCGAAAATGGAGTTGCCGGTCACTTGCGTATTGCCGGCTTTGTTGTACAGAAAGACCGCCAGTGTGCAGTTTTCAAAACGGTTGTTGGCAAGCTGATTCAATTCCGAACCGTTGAGCCGGATACCGAAGTCACTCATATTGACAAAACTGTTATTGACGATCCGGTGTTCGCCGCTGTTGAAAAGGAGAATACCGTTTTCTCCATCGGTGAACTGATTGTTTTCCACCGTCACTCCGTTGGAATTGAGCAGGGCGATTGCCGAAGATCGGTTGAAGGTGTTGCCGGAAACAGTACCTTTGGCGTACTGGATCCTGATGCTTCCATCAATATGGCGGGCCGGAGTTTTGCAGATGAGATGGTCAAAGGTGCAGTTTTTCAGTGAAATATTGCC
Source organism: Lentisphaeria bacterium (assembly GCA_017628235.1). Lineage (GTDB taxonomy): Bacteria > Verrucomicrobiota > Lentisphaeria > Victivallales > Victivallaceae > UBA1784. The sequence continues at coordinate 10,768 of JAGBZM010000004.1, forward strand.
GTTGCTGAAGCGGATGCGGAATTGTTTTTCCACCGGATTTTCAGCGGTGAATTCCGCGCCGTCGGCAGAGAAGCTGCCCTGCTGGACGATCAATTCACCCTTGCCTTTGAAAATGACTTTGCATCCGGGTTTGATCAAAAGATCCTGTTTGGCGATAACGACCTCTTTGTCAATGATTTTTTCACCTTCCCAGACGGTTTGTCCGGGAAGAGTGAGCCAGGAAAATACAGCAGCGCAGAGTACGGAAAACTTTTTCATCGTTTGTTTCTCCTCAACTTGATATTGGTAAAATATTCGATTGCATCCTGCACGATTTGGGCATTGATCCCGGAAAGTTCCGTTTGGGCGGTGACGAAAGTGTTGTTCACTCCTTCGAGATTGACCATGCCGCAAAATACCGCTTTGCCCAGACCGGCGCGTCCTCTGACGACCACCGGCTTCCCGTCAGTCGAAGTAACGGTCGTTTCGCCGTCTTTGCCCGGTATCAATTCAAAATAATCGACATACATGCTTTTTACAAGGGTGCCGTCAGACTTTTTCAGTTTTCTCTGGAAATTGTCCACTCTTGCCGGAGAAGTTTTCACGATTTCCGGGAATGGGGTTTTACTGTCGAAGCGTTCATGGCCGCAGAGCATTCCCTCCAGCAGCACGCCGCCGCCGCCTTTGCGGACATAGGCGGGGATATTCTGGAAAAACTCTGCTTTTTTATAGTTTCCGGCGGTAACGATTACGCAGTCATATTTATCCAGTTCTGCCAGAGAGATATTGTCGATAAGCGTGGCACGGACATTGGCAAATCGGTCCAGAAACTTTTTGATCCCGACCGCTGAATCGCCTTGAGTAATGCCGACTTTGATAAATCTGCCGATACGCCGGGGCTGCAGCAGCACCTGAGCAGAAGCTCTGGCTTCATCGAGCTGTTTCTGCATGGTATTCCGGTCAAGGCTCCAACTTATACGGCGCGCCATACTTTTTTCAGCGCGCAGAGCATCCAGATTTTTTTCGGCGGCAGTATAATCGGCATCCAGTTCTTTTTGGGCTTTTTCGAGCAGTTTCAACGCCTGAACGTTGTTTCCGGCGGCGATCAATTCTCCGGCACAGCGGATATTGTACTGGGCTCTGGCGGCGGCGAGCCACAGCGGAGCCAGCCGGGCGAAATTGACCAGATACCTGCGCTGATAAGGGTTGACCGAATCAAAATATTTTCCGGCACTTGCCAGTTGTTTGCAGACTGATTCAGCGGCAATGACCTGACGGCGCATGAGTTCCGGGGAATCCTCCACCGGCGGCAGGGAATTATTGACCAGAGTATCTTTTTTGACATTGGGATCGTACATCGGATCGCGGCGGACTTTATTCCAGTAGGTGATGACCGCTGCCGGATTTTCGATATACCGGGGCATGATGCCGCTGGCCATGACGGCGGTCATATACGGAGCGAGTTCCTTTCCCCAGAAAGTGTGACAGATCCGGGGCAGGGTTTTTTCCATGATGACTGCCGGGCCGGTGTGATCTTTCAAGCCGTCATAAAAAGCTCCGCCGGGGTAGATCCCGCTGCCCGGAGCGTTCCGGTTCCAGGTGTGTTCTCCGGCGAGGAAGATCGATTCCCACTGGCCGAATGTGTCCTGAGCCACCGAGAGGAATACGTTTTCGGAATTTTCTTCGTACAGACTGCCGGCATAGCGGTGATAGGTGGCAAAGATACCGGCAGAAAGACAGTAGTGATCGGTATAATTGATTTTGCGTTTGCTGCCGATGATTTCGCGGTACTCTTTCATGATGGAATGTCCGGGCATCCAGATGTTGAAAAAGAAGTTTTCATCTTTAATACCGGAACTGATATTTTTCCAATATTCAGTGACATTGGTATTGAATCTGCGGTCTCTCCTGTTCCGGGGAACGGCCAGCATATCTGCGTGATAAGGATAAATGCATGAACCGATGACCGCTTCGGGGAAGTGTTTGCGCAGAGTGTTGTTGAGGATGTTGAATTGTCTGACTCCGGCTTTCCATCGCTCATCATCTTTGAATTTTTCCCGGCATTTCTGACAGCGTCGGCTCCAGAATTCCGGGTCTTTTTCCGAACCGCCATCGACCGGATGGATGACGAGCAGAAGTTTGGAAACGCCGAATTTTTTCAGGAATTCCACCTGTCTTACGGCATTTTCTTCCGTAGCCCGGTCATCCGACCAGCAGTAGTAGCTTTCCACCCGGCGCGATGGACGGCCATCGGCGACGCAGTGCCAGTTTTTCAGGGTGGTACCGGCCGGTTTGGTAGTTTGATTGTACAGAGAAGTATTGGGCCAGATGCAGATCCAGATGCCGCGTTCTTCGGCGTAACGGCAAATTTCGGAAATAACTTCCAACTCCGCATCGGACAAGGTTTGACTGGTACGGTGAAAATCGGAAATAATATTGATCTTGTGGCGGAACAGTGCATCAATGGCGGCTTTAGATCCGGCAAGGCCGCGTTCACCGTAATTCCACTTGGCGATGCCCCGGCCGTAGGACATTGCCCCGCGCCAGAGGATGTCCGGATAATCCCTGACAACGGTACATTCAATTTGTCCATCGGCAGCCATCTGGCGCAAAGTTACTGCACCATAGAGAGTTCCGATGTTATCGAAGCCGACTGCTGCGATTTTTCCGTCAACGGCTTTGATCGTGTACCCTTGTTTTTTCTGCGGCACATCCAGAGCGAAATCCCGGATCAGCATCTCCCCCTCCGGTGAAGAAGCGACGGCGATATAGATGCCTTTTTCAGCGGTATTATTGAAGCCTTTGATCCTTTTTCTGTTTCCGGGAATTTCTCCGGCACCGATTTCACACTGCTTCTGATCCTGATAAAATACCGGCAGTCCGGTGATGGAAAAAGTGCCGTTGCCGGGGATATATTCTTTGACTTCCGGCTGCAGTACCGGTCTTGCGGCAATCGGGAGAGTCACCAAAAAGAACAATATCAAAACAAACTTCTGCATTTTCAATCCCTTTTGCACTCAGTAGTAATAAGTTGCTCCATCTTTGAGGTAATAGGGTTTGGGATTGCCTTTTTCCTTATTGTGAGGATAAATGGCATAGATCATATCAGCCGGGCGGGGATTATTCGGGTAGGAACTGCCGTATGTCGTTCCTTTTTCGCTGGTAAGTACGGTTCCGCTTACTTCCAGATAATTTACCCGGTTGCTGTGACGGTAGGCCGCCTGGCTGCCTTTGTTACCGATTTCCCAGCGTCCTTTACAGGCTTTTTCTGCTTCACCCTCAACGGCGATACCCATGAAAGAGTTTGTCGGATCACAGAAATCGGCGAGATAGGCAAGTTTGGGCAGCATCGGATCGGCACTTGCTTTGATTTTGCAAAGAGTATCACTTCCGGCACCGATCATATTCGGTACACCATAGCCCTGAACCCGGCTCAAATAGACTTCCTGAGCTGTCGGCAGTACTCCGGACGGGCAGGTCCAGAGAGATCCGGAAGTACTGTTATAATCCCAACCGTTGTACGGGGCCAGCCGTTCCGGGACGTTGACATAAGTATTCCCGATGGTATTATCAGTGGCCGGCAGGAGATCATCGTTTGCCTGCAGATACATATTCAAAGAAGTCCCAAGCTGTTTGAGATTGCTGATGCAGGCAGCACTGCGGCCGCGTTCACGGGCGGAATTGAGAGCCGGAAGCAGGATCGCCGCCAATATCGCAATGATCGCGATGACGACTAAAAGTTCGATAAGCGTGAAGCCGTACGGCTTCACTTTCTGACTGGAAAGTGAATGTTTCATTTTGAGTTTTCTCCTTTGTTTCAGGTTGTTGTTATTGCGCGGCAGCCGCGTTGTTACGGAGAAAATATATCCCGCGTTGTTATTGATATCAAACCTGATACAATGAAGAAAACAGTCAAATGGATGAAGAAAAATACACCCATGCAGAAAAGCTGCAAAAAGGTGATTTTGTGGTTTTGCCGCTGCGCCGGCAGGCGCAGCGGGTTTATTTAAGACGGTGTGTTCACCGTTTTCAGCTGCGGATTTCGTCAGCTGTGAGCAATTCAATTCCGGCGGCGGTCAATTTTCCGGCCGCAGATTCCTGATCGTCGAAGCGGAAAATTATGACCGCTTTGCCCTGCTTGGCCGAGGGGATGGCGTACATGTACTCCACCGACATTCCCAGAGAACCGGTCTTTTCAAAAACTCCGGCCAGTCCGCCGGCACAATCGGGTACGGCGATGGCCAGCACGTTATTCTCCCGGGTGATGAATCCGGCTGATTTCAAGGCGGCATTGCCCCGGTCGATATCATCGAGCAGCATTCGCAGGATACCGAATTCAGTAGTGTCAGCCACGTTCATGGCACAGATATTGACATGGGCATCTTTCAGTACCCGGCAAACTTCCGAGATGGCACCAGGGCGGTTTTCAACGAAAAGAGAGAGTTGCTTGAGATTTTTCATATTCTGCATCTTTCAGTGGATTATTGATTTCTGCCGAGTTTGAACATTTCTTCATTGGCCGCATGCAGTTTTTCGGGGAAAGCGCGCTTCAGCGCGGCGAGGAAGAGCGATTCATCAAATTGCGGCAATTTGGCTGAGAGCGCACCCAGCAGCATCACATTGAGAGCTTTGGGGGTGGCAAGTTTATCTGTCGGCACATCTGCGGGAGCAATAACGATGCCGTCATCTTTCAATACCGGACGGGCCACATCCAGCTGGGAATCATCCAGTACCACCAGAATATCCCCTTCTCCGGCCGGAACCATCGGGCTGTTCACCTTTTCTCCGAACCGCACTTCGCTGGAGACCGAACCGCCGCGCTGACTCATACCGTGAACTTCACTCTTTTTGACATCCAGTCCGGCAGAAAAGATGACATCCGCCAGAATATCCGTGATCTTCAAAACTCCCTGACCGCCCAATCCGGCGGCGATAATATTGGTAACTTTGCTCATTTTCAGTTTTTCCCCATTTTAGCCATTTTCGCCACTGCCAGAATGCAGGGACGGCGGGCGATGATAACACTGCAGTCATTGGAAGCCAGACGCTGTTTCAGCAATTCGGCAAATTTTTCCGTTTCCAAAGTGGTATCGATCACATCACAATTGTCCACTCCGATGCCTTTAACGATATTTTCCAGAGATACTGCGTAAGCCGGAGAGTGATCCAGTTTGCGGCCGGTGGCCGGATTTTCCTGACAGCCGGTCATGGCAGTGATCCGGTTGTCGAGGATCAGAACCACATGGCCGGTGGCCGGACGGTTGTAAACCATTTCCACAATACCGTTGATACCGGTGTGCAGGAAAGTGCTGTCACCGATCACGCTGACCACTTTGCGGGCTTCATTTTCCGGCAGGCTGTGGCGCATACCCAGACCGACTGTAACACTGGCTCCCATGCAGACACAGGAATCGATTGCAGAGAATGGCGGCATGACCCCGAGGGTGTAACAGCCGATATCACCGGAAACGATGCATCCCAGATCGCGCAGGACTTCAAATGTTTTGCGGTGAGGGCATCCGGGGCAGAGCTGGGGCGGTTTGCCCGGGGCTCCGGCCGGTTCGGGGGTGGTATCTTTAGCGATCAGTTTACGGACGCGGGAAACATTCAATTCTCCGAAGCGGAACTCTTCGAGTTTATTTTCGACCTTGATTCCGGCGGCCATGATCTGTTCAAACAGCATCGGGTCGCCCTCTTCCACGATCAGACAGCGTTTGACTCCGGCAGCGAAACGGCCGATGGTCTCAAGCGGCAGGGGGTAGGTCATTCCGAGTTTGAGGACCGATGCTTCCGGGGCGGCATCCAGCACATGCTGGTAGCTTATGCCGCTGGTGATGATACCCAATTCGGAAGAATTGTTTTTCTCAATGGTGTATTTGCCCTCTTCATTGAGCGACTGCATGGTGTGCAGATCGGCGCGCAGCCGCTTATGGGCGAGTTTGGCGAATGCCGGAACCATCACATTGGCTTTGGGATCCCGGGTGAATGATGCCGGCTTTTTGGCCAATGGTGCATCGGCCAGACGGCGGTCGACGATACACTGGGAGTGGCAGACCCGGGTGGTCATGCGGAACAATACCGGGCTGCGGAATTTCTCTGCCAGAGCAAAGGCTTCGCAGAGCAGATCGTAACACTCCTGGGAATCCGACGGTTCAAACATCGGTACTCCGGCGGCAACTGCGTAACGGCGGTTGTCCTGCTCATTCTGACTGGAAGCCATTCCCGGATCGTCGGCGGAAATTACCACCAGACCGCCGGGAGTGCCGCTGTAAGCGATGGTGAAAAACGGGTCGGCGGCGACATTCAATCCCACATGTTTCATGGTGGTCAGGGCTCTGGCTCCGGTATAAGCGGTGCCGATGGCCACTTCAAGGGCGCACTTTTCATTGGGGGCCCATTCGGCATTACCGCCGAGTTTGCTGAATTCGTCGAGGATCTCCGAGGAGGGTGTGCCGGGATAACCGCATCCCAGAGTTACACCGCAGTCGAAAGCTGCCATTGCGACAGCTTCATTTCCGCTTGCAAGAAGTTTCATGTGTGTTTATCTCCTGATTTTACTGATTGGCTTCGGTGGAAAAATCGCTCAATATCTCTTCCTGAATGGCGAGTTGATCGTCAATGAGGATCTCCAGATTCTCCTTTTCCTGATGATCGGGGGTGAAACCGGGGTGATTGAGCAGTTTGAGAGCTTCATTGAGTTTGGCACTGACATCGGCCAGACGGCGTATTTTCTCCTTTTCCGCATCGTTGGGGTCGCGTTCAGCGGCTCCGAGCAGCGACAGGTAGTCCATCCGGCGGGAGACTGCCTCCATGATCTGGGAACGGAGTTCCGCTTTGGGTTCATCATCCGCGCGGTTGTAATTTTCCATCAAGGTTTCAAAACGTTCCTCCAGGAAGTTGAGCAGCACTGCCTGCTGGGCCTCATCTGTCAGGGATATTTCGCTGCCGCCGGTGATCCGGCTGTGGACTCCGGAGAAGTCGGTTTCCCGGCCGTATACCGCATCGAGGATGAAGCCGTCAAGTTCGGCGGCGGTCAGGGCGATCCCGGCATTGGCCAGCAGCTTGAATGGATCGTCAAGCTCGCTGCCGGAAATGGATAATCCTTCCGGCAGGATCGGGTCATCATCATCGTGACAGCCGCAATCGCAGTCGTGAGCATGTTCATGCTCCGGCATGACGGTCAATACCGCATGATCCCCCTCCGGGCGCAGCTGGACTTTTTCCGAACCGGAAATAAATTCATCGATCGACGCTCCGGGGATCTCCGGCAGACCGGCATAGTAGACCATCCACGCCAGTTGTTCAGGGATATCCGGGTAATCCTGAAATTCATCCCAGACCTTTTTGGCGGCGGCATCCATCTGCTGCAGGTACTCTTTGCGCGCCTGGAAGTGGCGGAGCGAACCGGAGAGATATTCAAAGGAGATGATGCCGTTTTCATAATCAGTTACCGTACAGAGCAGAGCATCACCGAAAATGAACTCATGTTTCCGGTAAAAATCGGCCATATCGTAGACGGTCAGCGTTACCGAATCGGTTCTGGCTGCGCGCTGTTTGAGGATCTCATTGGCCGGATCATCGGCCAGAAAGAAATCAAAGATCTGTTCCGAACCCAGCAGGATGTGGTAGTGAAAACTGCTCCCAAGCGGAGTTATCAGTTTTTTCATCGCTGCCGCCACGCCGTTTTGTTCGAGTTTTACAGTGGAGGGGAAAACTGTTTCCGGGACATAGGGGACAAAGCGGTGGCCGGGGAAGAGTATACCGTTGTTGATCTCCCACTCATCGGGAGTGATGACAAATTTTTTTCCGGTGAAAAAACTTTTCCGGGTGCAGCAGGACCAGTTTTCATCATGGAACAGAGTATCATCGGATGCGATAAAACGTTCCACCCGGCTCCGGAGTTCCGGCGGGGCGTCCGGCAGCAGACTCCGGGTCACGGCTTCGGCGGTGAAGTTTTTCCCGGCTCCGGCAATGGCGTTTTCAATATCCACGCTGTTGATGTTCTCCGGTGTTTTATTCATAATGTGATTCCTTCTGAAAGTTTGACCAGCCGTCCGGCCATCATCGAGGTGAATTGATCCTGATCCATCGCTTTCAATTCATCGATCGTGACGGCATCGCGGATGGAAAATTTTCCGCAGCGGGTACGGTGCAGGGCAGTCAGAACCCCGCCGCAACCGAGTTTTTTCCCGATATCGGCGGCCAGTGTGCGGACGTAAGTGCCTTTGGAACAGTCAACGATAAAATCCACTTCCGGCAGTTCCATGCGGGTGATCTCCAAGCGGCTGACTTCGATTTCCCGGGCTTCTCTTTCGATTTCGACGCCCTGTCTTGCCAGATCGTAAAGTTTTTTGCCGCCGACTTTGACCGCCGAATACATCGGCGGCATCTGCATGGATTTGCCCCGGAATGAAGCAAATGCCGCTTCGGTGTCAGCGGCAGTAACATCGACTGCGGCGCGACTGACAACCTTGCCGTCCAGATCTCCGGAATCAGTTTCCACTCCCAGCATCAGCGAACCGGTGTACTGTTTGTCCACTCCGCTTAATCTGCCGCTTAACGAGGTGAATTTTCCCAGCACCAGCAGCAGCAATCCGGTGGCCATCGGATCAAGAGTACCGCAGTGTCCGACTTTGGGGACATTGAACCGGGCGCGGACAAAATTGACCACATCAAAACTGGTCCAGGTCGCCGGTTTATCCACCGGCAGCACGCCGCAGGCTTTGCACTCCGGCAGCCGGTGTTTTTTCGGGTTGTAACGCAAAATAAAAACCTTTCTTTCCAAGTTTACTGTTCAGTATATAATGTAGCACGTCAAGTGCGTTTACTCAAATTTTTTTTCCGCGAACCGGGCAATTGCAGATGAAAACGGATTGCCAGCAGCCGGATCATGATCACGGCAACTGCAACAACCGTGAACCGGGTGAATACCGGCGCGGAAGTTTTGCCGAGCAGAATGTATATGCCGCCGCCGATAAGGGATGCTGTGGCGTAAAAGTCACTGACCAGTACCGCCGGAATCCTTTGCGCCATCACATCCCGCAGAATACCGCCGCCGACCGCTGAAAGTGTACCGCAGAGCATGATCCCGGCCGGACCCAGATTGTACTGCATTCCTTTGGCCGCCCCGATCGCGGTGAATACCCCCAGCCCGAAAGCATCACAGAACATGATGATCTCCTTGTGATGATCCAGCAGCGGAGAGATGAAAAAGATCAGCAGACTGACGAGGATGCAGGCAATCAGATAAACCTCGTTCTGCAAAGATGCCACCGGGGTTGCCCCGATCAGGGAATCGCGCAGCATCCCGCCGCCGACTCCGACGGTGCAGCCGAAAACGATCACTCCGAGCATGTCAAGACGTAGCTTGACAGCACTGACCGCACCGGTGATAGCGAAGATCACCGTGCCGGTAAGGTCAAAGTAAAATATCAGTTTTTCAAACATGGCGGTCTGCGGTTTTTCCGGTTACTCAATGATTTTATAATCCTGCAGTTTGGAGTACTGCATTTTTTTGGTCACTACCGGTCGCGGGGTGACGGAATCTGTCAATCTCTCCACACTGAAACGCTTCAGATATATGGTGCGGTCGACAGCTCCTTTTTTCAACATAGTATAATCGGCGGCAGCTCCGGTGAAGCCTTTTATCTGCCGCCAGTTGCGGTCAAAGTCAAAGAGATTTCGGGCATTCTGCAGTCCGATAGCCAGAAAGATCATTGCATCGTAACTCTGAGTTTCACACGCCCCGGGATTGTGGAAGAAACGCTTGCGGAACTCCCCGGAAAACTCCCGGAACTCCCGCGATTTATTCGCCGGATCAAAGAATGCCGTAAAGATACATTCGCCCGGATTGAAGTTTTTCAGCGCACTGGTCAACTCCTGATCGTCCCAGCTTTCCGGTCCGCACAGGAATCCGGTGAATCCGGCATTGCGTATTTGTTTTATCATTTTCGCCGCCCGTTTGCCGCTTGCCGCGATCATAATGAATCCGGGGTCGGCCATCAGCAGGGATTTGATCTCCTCTTCCTGCAGTTCTTTGCCCGGCCTGACGGTTATTTCTCCGGTGACGGAACAATTCAAATCGCGCATGACCTGGATGAAGTTGCGGCAGATGCCCCGGGAGTATTCGGCATCACCATTCTGATCGTTGATGACTGCTCCGGAATCCAGTTTGCGCCAGAAAAGCAGATAGTGGGCCAGCACTTCCATCTGCTGAAGATCGGAAAAGCAGTTGCGGTAGACAAATGCACTGGACTGCACATGGTAATCACTGGTTGCCAGCGGAATGACCATCGGCATCTGCAGATGGTCGGCATGGGCGATTATTGCACTGACTTCCTGCGTGCTGTACCCGGCGATCGCGGCGACGGCATGATGTTTTTCGGCCTCAGCCAGAGCTGCGAGGGTACCGGCATCAGTGCCTTTGGTATCGCAGAAAATGACCTGCAGCCGCCGGTTGCTGATGCCGTTGAAGTTGTTGATTCTGCTTTCAGCGGCGAGAATGCCCTCTTTCATCTGTTCGGCGTAAATACGGTTGCTGCCGGTAAGCGGCAGGAGAGCAGCCACCGTGACCGGTGCGGCGGGATCTTGCGGCAGTTCGCGCAGCTGCAATTCAGCCGGGACACATCCGGCAAACAGCATGAGCACCGGCAGCAGTACGGCATATATTTTTTTCAGTTTCATTTACTTTTCCTCCCTGGGATTGCCGCCGAGTGCGGCGAGAGCCGGACTGCCCGGCATGATTCCCCGTTTGCTGTTGATAATAAATCCGGTAAATCCGGCGGCATCCGGATCGCCGGGGAAATCCGCCTTGATCTGTTCGATCGCCTGAATGGAGTTGAGTTTGCGGAAAAAGTAGGTTTTGATGATCTTTTTGATCCGGAAACGGCGTTCATCATCGAATCCCGCCCGGCGCAGACCGATCACATTCATTCCGCAAACGGTATTGTCTTCCGAGAGCATACAGAAATCCGGCACATCCTGCCGCACCAGGGTCCTGCCGCCGATCATGGCCAGTTTCCCGATCCGGCAGAATTGGTGAACCAGTACATAAGCCGAAATCACCGCCCCGTCATCGACGGTAACGTGTCCGGCGAATACTGAATTATTGGCCACAGTGACATTTCTGCCGATCCTGGCATCGTGACCGACATGGACAAAGGCCATCAGCAGTGTCCGGTCACCGACTTCGGTCAGACCGTTTTCAAAGGGAGAACGGTGGATGGTCACATATTCGCGCAAAGTCACGTTATCCCCGATCCGCGTATGGGAGAGGACACCGGGTTTGAAGCGGTGATCCTGCGGATCATCACCGACCACTGCCCCGAAATAGATACGGCAATTGGAACCGATCGAGGTGTGCGGAGCGATTTTTACATGGGCATCGATAACACAATTTTCACCGATGACACAATCTTCTCCGATTATCGAATAGGCTCCGATGGAAACGTTTTCTCCGATCTCTGCTCCCGGCATGATAACGGCTGTCGGATGGATGCTGTTCACCTGTATCCCCCCGGCTGTATTCAACGGACAATCGTCCCGCAGGCGGTGTCACCGGCAAGGATACGGTCGATATCGGCGGTAAAAAAGTCAAAAACCACGATCGTCAGCGCATGGTCGCGGCAAAGCGAAAACGCCGAAGCATCCATCACTTTCAGCCGGTGATCGAGAGCTTCATCGTAGCTCAACTCCTCATAGCGTACTGCGTCGGGGAACTTTTTGGGGTCAGCGGAATATATCCCGTCAACTTTGGTCGCTTTGAATACTGCATCGCACTCCGTTTCCAGTGCGCGCAGTACGCTGGCGGTATCGGTGGTGAAAAAGGGATTGCCGGTACCGCCGGCGAAGATCACCAGCTGGCCGGATTCCAGCGCGCGGATGGAAGCTTCACGGTCGTAGACCGGCAGGAAACCGCCGGTGGGAATGGCGCACTGGAGCAGTACCGGAATGCCGATGGCATTACAGTAATTTTTGATCGTGATGGCATTCATGGCGGTGGCGAGCATTCCCATTTTGTCGGCATCGACCCGATTCATTTCCCCGGCGGCTCCGGCCCCGCGCCAGAGGTTGCCGGCACCGACAACAATGGCAACTTCCACTCCGGCATCGAGCAGACTTTTGACCCTCCGGGCCACGAAGCGGCAGCTGTCGGGATCATAACCGGTCTCAGAAGCATTGTTGAGAGTTTCGCCACTCAATTTGAGCAGTACGCGGGAATAAAGGGACTTTTCCATGATTTTCTCCGGAATTTTTATTGAATATTCATCTTTGTACATTTGTTTCTATATAAATATAGCGCAGTTTTGCAAAATCGCCACAAAAAAATTTAAAAGAGCTTGTATTTATTTGCAAAAAAGGTGTATATTAATAGAGTTTACATTAAATCAACCCCCAAAAAAGGTGCTTTTTATGGAAAATATGCCGAAATTGAAGGTAGGGGTCATCGGTACCGGCGCGCTTGGCCGTCACCATGCCCGGTTGTATGCCCAGAGTCCCAATGCAGAAATGGTCGGTATCTTTGACGTTCAGCAGGAAGCTGCGCGCAAAGTGGGTGAGGAATTCAACCTGCGGGTATTCGACCGGTGGCAGGATCTGGCCGCCGAATGCGATGCCCTGAGTGTAGCTGTTCCGGCAAATTATCACGCCCTGACCACGATCCCGCTGCTGGAAATGGGCAAGCATGTGCTGGTGGAAAAACCTATCGCCGCCAAACTCGAAGAAGCCCGCGCCATGTGCGAAGCGGCAGAAAAACATAACTGTGTATTCGGTGTCGGTCATGTTGAGCGTTTCAATCCGGCAATGGATTTTCTGGAAAAATATGCCCATAATACCCGGTTCATAGAGGCCCACCGGCTGGCAGCTTATCCGCCGCCGCGTCCGGGAATGCCCCGCCGGGGAACGGAGGTCAGCGTGGTGCTGGATCTGATGATCCATGATATCGATCTGGTGTTGCGGATGGTCAATGCGGAGATCGAAAAGATCGATGTGGTGGGTATCCCGGTGCTTTCCGGCAGCGAAGATATTGTCAATGCCAGAATCAAATTTGTCAACGGCTGCTGCGCCAGTCTGACCGCCAGCCGGGTCAGCCAGAATCCCATGCGCCGGTTCAGAGTATTCCAGAAAGACAGCTATATTTCAATGGATTACGGCAAACACTTCGGCATGGTGCTCAAACGCAACAAACTCGGTTTGGCGCGCAAAGATGTTGAACTGGACGAGAAAAACGCTCTGGCCGAGGAACTGGAAGATTTCATCGCCGCTGTGCAAAAGAGCCGGGCCACCGGAGAATTGCAGCAGCCGCGTGTTTCCGGACGGCAGGGATTGAACGCTCTGGAAGTGGCGGTCGCCATTGAAAATGAAGCCCGCCGTTACAACAAGGAGTACGGCTTTGAGTTCCCCACATGGTCACCGGATGAAATGGTGTGAGAGTACCGGTTGCGGATGCAAGATCAATCTGCGGTTGAAAGTTACCGGCCGCCGTCCGGACGGGATGCATGATTTATCCAGCTGTTTCCTCTTTTTCGCTGAACCCGGTGATGTACTGACCGTTGCCGGAGAACAGGAGTCAATGACTCTGGAGTGTCCGGGATTTCCGGAATTGGCCAATGAAAAAAATCTGGTCTGGCGCGCGGCGGAAGCATTTGCGGCAGCCGCCGGTATCGTGCCGCAGTGGAAGATCGTTCTGGAGAAAAAAGTTCCGCTGGCTGCCGGTTTGGGCGGCGGCAGTGCTGATGCCGGAGCGTTGCTCAAAGTGCTTAACGGCCGCTATCAGATATTCGATGACCGGCAGTTGAGTGAAATCGGATTTTCGCTGGGGGCGGATGTGCCGTTTTTTCTCCATCGCCGGGCGGCGTGGATCACCGGAGCCGGGGAAAATTGCCGGATGTTGGAAAAACTCCCGCCGATACCGCATATATTGATCGTCAATCCGGGATTCCCGGTTTCGGCGAAGTGGGCCTATACCCATTTATCTCCGGAATTGATCGGGCCGGATGATCCGGAGATGGAAAAAGCTTTTGTTTCCGGGCGGTGCAGCTGGCGGCAATTCTGTATCAACGATCTGGCTCCGGCGGTGTTCCGCAAATTTCCGCTGCTGGAGATGCTGCGGGATGAGTTGTATTGCAACGGTGCGCAGCTGGTGCAGATGTCCGGCAGCGGACCGTCGCTTTTTGCACTCTTTGAGGAGAATGCAGAAGAGTGTGCCGGTAAAATACGGGAAAAGTTTGCCGGGATGGACGGTTTGCGGGTCTTCTGCCCGCCGGCGGTACAGTTATTGGAAAAAGAGTAGTGATATGAAAGGATAATTTATGGATTTGCAGATCGCAACTGCTTTTCTGCAATTACTTTTTATATTCGTGATCCTGGCGGCTCTCTGCCATCAGCGCAACCGCATCGGAGTGGCTCCGGTGACGATGTCTTTCGGGGCGGTAATGTTTTTCGGGACCTTGATGAGTGCCGCTGAAGTTTGCGCTCCGCTGCCCTGGGGAGGTCAGATCAATATCGCGCAATTTTCGGTGTTCCTGCCGCTGCTTACGGCGTTTCTGATGGTTTATATCACGATGGGAGTGCTGAAAGCTCAGCGGCTGCTGCTGGGGATCATGATCTGCTTTCTGCTCTACATCTATTTCGGCATGCTGATAAAAATGCAGTGCCGCAATATGCCTCCGGGAGCGTTGCGTGATGTGGTCATGATCATGCTCAATGATGGTACTGCTTCGGTGAATCTGAGTGCGGTATCCAATCTGATATCTTTCTTTACGGTTCCGCTGCTCTACTCATTCATGCCCCGGAAAATCGGGCGGACCGGCCGGATCGTTGCGGCACTGTTTCTGGCGGTGCTGCTGGGGCTGATCCCCGAAGCGGTACTTTACAAACTGGGCAGCAGCAACGGTTCCTCCTCATATCAGGGAATGCTCACTATTCTGGCGGTTGCTCCGCTGCTGGGGATACTGCTCTCGTTTTACCTGACCGTTCTGGCGCGGGAAGTTACGGATACCGGCGGGGGCAAATGGGATTTCCTCTTTGCTTTTTTCGGCAGTTACAGCCGGGTGAAGGAGCTGGAAGATGACTTGAGCAACTGGGAGAACCGTTATCACCTGATTTTGCGGCATACGGCGGAAATGGTGGTGATGACCGACGGGAACGGGGTGATCCAGGAGCTGAATATCGCCGCCGGAAAAATTTTCGGGGTCCGGAATATTTCTGCGCTGATCGGGCGCAACCTCTTTGATATGCTCTGCCGGATCGAATCGGAGGAGGATCTGCGCCATGCGGTCGATCATCCATTGTCATTCAATTGTGTGATAAATTCCGGAGATACGGAGAAAATCCTTTCGGCTTCACTCTCGCCGGTACATCTGAAGTCCCGGCTGCTGCTGGTGCTGGTCGGCCGGGATATCACCGGAGAGATCACGCTTGCCCGTGAAAAAGAGGAGCTGTCCGAACAGTTGATGCACTCTCAACGTATGGAGTCGCTAGGGATGCTTGCCGGAGGGGTGGCGCATGACTTCAACAACTGCATTCATGCCATCATGGGCCATGCCGATGTGGTTTCCATGCTCTATGCCGGTGATCCGGAAAAGGTTTCCAGCCATCTCAAAAAGATCTCCTCCATTGCGGAAAAGGCCGGTAAACTGACTTCCCAGCTGCTCGGCTTTGCCCGCAAAGGCAAGTACAATGTTGTGGATATCGATCTGGTTAATCTGCTCAATGAAAGTATCTCTCTGCTCGATCCGATGCGGCGGCAGGATGTGGATATCAAATGTGATTTTGCTTCCGGGCCGCTGCTGATCCGGGGGGATCTGATACAGATGCAGCAGGTGGTGCTGAATCTGCTGATAAATGCTTTGGATGCCACTTCCGGCAATCCGGGAGAGAGAATCTTGAATTTGAGTGCCGGACATGCGGCAGATGCACCGCTGAAATTCACTCCGCCGTCGGATAATCCGGAAGCGGAAGTGGACAAGTATCTTTACTTCGCCGTAAAGGATAACGGCAGCGGTATGGATGCCGATACGAAAAAGCGGATATTTGAACCGTTTTTCACTACCAAACCGGTTGGTGCGGGGACCGGTATGGGTTTGGCAATGGTCTATGGAACAGTAACTCATCATCGCGGTTGGATCCAACTTGACAGTATGATCGGCAAAGGAACGATTTTCTGTTTCTTTTTTCCGGAGGTATCACCGGACGGTAAAATATGATCGAATATCTCAATGGCCACCGCGCACGCTTGCGGGAACGTTTCATCCGGGCGGGGCGTGCCGGATTGGCAGATTACGAATTACTTGAATTGCTGTTGTTTTATGCGATTCCGCGCCGGGATGTCAAAGGAATTGCGAAGGAGCTGCTGGCCCGCTTCGGTTCTCTGGCGATGGTGCTGAATGCTTCTCCGGAACAGTTGATGCAGACCGGAGGTATCGGTCCCGGGGCGGCGGTGTTGTTTCAACTGTTCAAGGTTCTGGAAGTAGAGCTGTCTTCGCACTCTCTGACCGGCGGCAGATTGCTCAAAGACCCTGATGTTCTCAAGCATTATCTGCTTTCGGTGTTTGCCGACTGCCGGGAGGAGGAGTTGAAACTGCTGCTTCTGGATAAGGAATTCCGTTTGCTCGATGTGGTCACTTTTTCCGGAAATCAACGCAATGTGGCAGTCAACCGCAAACCACTGACGTACCGATTACTGGCCTGCCGCAAATTGCGTCAGGTGATTATGTGCCATAATCACCTTGATCAAATAATACCTTCAAAAGCTGATATCCGCAATACGATAATCATGAAAGACATTTTGCATGGATTGTCTGTCACGCTGCTGGATCATATCATTGTTTGCGGCGATCAATACCTGTCGCTGATGAAACATTCCGGTTTTCTCACCGGGGATACCAGCAGGCAAAGCTCCTCTCCCCGTCATTGACCGGAGTAAGCGGCGGTTTTTCTTCCCGGCACCGTTTTCCGGCGTAAGGACACCTTTCATGGAAAGGGCATCCGGATGGCGGAGCCAGCGGCGAAGGGACATCGCCGGTCAGGCGGATACGGTTTTTCAATCCGCTGCCGGTGACCGGTACTGCTGAGAGCAGAGCTTCAGTATACGGGTGATGCGGCGAAGAAACCAGCTGCCGGGCCGGGGCGCATTCGACGATATTGCCCAGATACATCACCATGATCCGGGCGGAAATGTGTTCGACGACCGCCAGATCGTGAGCGATGAAAAGTATGGCGGTATTCTGTTTCTGCTGAATATCCTGCAGCAGATTGACAATCGCTGACTGAACACTGACATCCAGGGCGGAAACCGGTTCATCCGCGACAATGAAATCAGGTCCGGCGGCCAGAGCGCGGGCAATGCCGATACGCTGCCGCTGTCCGCCGGAAAACTGGTGGGGGTAACGATTTAATGCATCGGCGGTCAAACCGACCATCTCCAGCAGAGAGGCAGCTTTTTCCCGCCTCTGACTCTCCGGCATGCGCTGATGCAGACTGATGACTTCATCCAATGTGGAAAAGACCGGCAATCTTGGATTGAGTGAACCGTAAGGGTCCTGAAATATCATTTGAAACTGTTTCCGCATCGCTTTGAGTTCCCGTCCCCGGGCGCGGACCAGATCTTTCCCGTCCAGCAGGATCTTTCCGGAACAGGGATTTTCAAGTTTCACCAGAGTTTTGCCCAGAGTACTTTTGCCGCAGCCGGATTCTCCGACCAGCCCGAGGGTCTCGCCCCGGTCGAGGGTGAATGAAACATTGTTGACTGCCTCCAGATAACGCTGTTTGCAAAACCAGGGGGTGCGGACCTTGTAACGGACAGAGAGATTTTCGACTTCGAGCAGCGGCATGATTCACTCTTTCCTGCCGCCGGGAACAGAGGCGGCGCAAATGATGGTTATATTATCTTTTTCTCCGGCGAGCAGTGCGCCCCGGAGCAGCTGGTTGACGGCCTGACGGGCGGAAAAGTCATCGCTGCCCAGAATTCCGGAGAAAAGCTGTTCGGGCTGACGGTTGTAAAGCCCGTCGGAACAGAGCATATATCTGGCATCCGGCATCCGGGCAACGGTCTGCATGTCCAGATTCAGAAATTTGGCGGTTCCCAGAGAACGGGAGACCAGACTGGTGTGAAGCAGCCGTCCGGTTTTCTGCAGTTCATCGTATCCCTCCGGGCGGTGATCGACCGACAGCTGGCGCAGCGGTTTGTGCCCCGGAGCGCGGTGAAATTCGTAAATGCGGCTGTCTCCGGCGTAGGCGCAGATCACTTCGGCGGCAGTGAAGATGGCTGCGGCGATGGTGCAGCCCATCGGTTTGACCCGGCGGCCCTTGAGATTGAAGTCAAATATTCTCTCATTGGCATATTCCAGGGTTTCCCGGAGGAAACGGGCATCCCACTTGCGGCTGTCCAGTTTGCTGGCGGCATTGTAAAGTTCGCGGCAACAGATGTAACTGGCCACTTCTCCCCGGCTGTGGCCGCCGATGCCGTCGGCAACTGCCGCCAGTACCGCGCTGCCTCCGGGCGGGGCGTAGATCAGAAAATTGTCCTCATTATGATGGCGGACGGGGCCGGTGTTGCTCTCTCCGGCGATATCCAATCCGGCAAAATTGATATTCATGGCAAAAAATCTCTTGAAAAATCGTCTTTTGTTTAGTATAGTATGAAAAATGCTTAAAAGCAAATCAAATTTCAACTTCCGGAGATAAATATTGATGAAAAGTTTTCATTTTATCGGAGTCGGCGGTATCGGCATGAGTGCGCTTGCCGCCGGAGCAGCGGCACGCGGATGGCAGGTCAGCGGCAGTGACCGGGGCGCGGACAAGCCGGAAAATGCTCCGTTGATATCAGCGTTACGGGCGCAGGGAGTGAAGATTTATCCGCAGGATGGATCACGTTTTTCTTCCGGAAACATGCCGGAAGCTCTGGTTTTCAGTACCGCCATTGAGGAGGACAATCCGGATCTGCTGGCTGCCGGGGATATTCCCCGGATGCACCGCTCTGAATTTCTGCGGCTGCTGCTGGATGATTCCGGGAAAACGACCATCGCCGTGACCGGCAGCTGCGGGAAAAGTTCGGTGACGGCCCACATTACGGAAACCCTCGATCATCTGGGGGCGGACCCGGAGATGATATCCGGAGCGTTATCCAAAAGTTACCGCCGGAGCGACAATGCCGGTAATTACCGGGCCGGAAATGGAAATTTTCTGGTCTTTGAAGCCGATGAAAGCGATAAAAGTCTGCTGGCTTACGGAGCAGATTATGCCGTGATCCTCAATATCGGTACCGACCATTATGAACAGGACGAATTGGTGCGGGTATTCGGGGAATTTCTGCACAATATCCGGCGCGGCGCGGTGCTTTCCCGGCAGGTGGCCGACGCTTTGGCCGGAAGGATACCCGAACATCTGCAGATCAAAATTTTTGATGAGGTACAAGGCAGCGAAGCAGCTCTGACTCTGCGCAAATATATTCCCGGTCCGGTGCCTGCGGCCGATTGTGCCGACGGTACGCTTCTGAATCTGCCGGCTCCCGGCAGGCATACGGCACTCAATGCGCTTGCCATCCGGGGATTGACCGCACTGCTGGGATTTGATGACCGTTTGGCACTCAATGCGCTTGGTGAGTTCGGCGGGGTGTGGCGGCGCAATGATTATGCCGGAAAGACTCCGTCCGGCGCGGCGGTTTATGATGATTACGCCCACAATCCGGAAAAGATCATCTCCTGTTTGTCTGCTATGCGCGAATCTGCTTCCGGAACTTTGCTGGCGGTTTTTCAGCCGCACGGTTACGGACCATTGGGGTTTATGGCCGGTGCGCTGTTTGAAAAACTGGAGGAGTTCCTGCAGAAGGATGATATTTTCGTTTTGATGGAACCTTACTACGCCGGGGGAACCACCTCCTTTTCTCCGCACAGCTGTGACGTGTGCCGGTCATGGCAGGAAGCAAGCACCCACCCGCAAACTTATATCAGCATCAGCGACCGCAATGAACTCAAGAGATTTCTGCAGCAGCGTGCCGGGAAGGGGGATGTGGTGGTGATAATGGGGGCCAGAGATAATTCATTGAGCATTTTTGCCCGTACTCTCACCTTGTAAAATCACCTTGCCGGAGATATATTAAACAGACGGAAGCAATAATCAGCAATTCACAAGAACAAAGCAGAGGATTTCCCGATGAAAGCAGTTATCAGTGTAACCGGTTGCGATGCAGTAGGCATCATCGCCAAAGTCAGTGCCGTTTGTGCCGAATATCAGGTCAATATCGTAGATATTTCCCAGACGGTGCTGCAGGAGTATTTTTCCATGATCATGCTGGTGGAAATCGACCGGATCAATTCTCCTTTCACCGCTTTTGTTGACCGCATGAGCGAATTGGGGCGGCAGAGCAATCTGGAGATCCATACGATGCACGAAGATATATTCAATGCGATGCACCGGATTTGAGGAGATGGCCGCATGTTGAAAAACCACGATATATTTGAAACCATCAATATGATCCGGGAGGAGTGTCTGGATATCCGGACGATCACGATGGGAATTTCGCTTTTCGATTGTCAGAGCGATGACGAAAAGCGTTTGTGTACTAAAATATACGATAAAATAATGTACCATGCCCGCGATCTGGTGCAGACCGGGGCGGGTATTGAGAAAGAGTACGGAATACCCATTATCAACAAACGGGTTTCCGTCACTCCGGTATCCCTGATGTGCGGCGGCATTTCCCGCGACGGAGCTTTGAATATCGCCCATACTCTCGATCGGGCGGCGGCGGAATTGGGGATCAACTTCATCGGCGGTTACAGTGCGTTGGTACAGAAAGGATTTTCCAACGGTTCCCGGACATTGATCTCCGCGATCCCCGAAGCTCTGGCTGCGACCAAAAGACTCTGTTCCTCGGTGAATGTCGCTTCCACCAAGGCCGGGATCAACATGGATGCGGTGGCACTTATGGGGCGGGTGATCTGTGAAACTGCAGAGTTGACCCGCAATGAATCGGCCATCGGTTGTGCCAAGTTGGTGGTGTTCGCCAATGTGCCGGAGGATAATCCGTTTATGGCCGGAGCGTTTCACGGCATGGGTGAACCGGAAACGGTGATAAATGTCGGAGTTTCCGGGCCGGGAGTGGTGGCTTCCGCCATCCGCCGGGCCGGAGATTCATGCAATTTGACCGATATCGCCGAAACGATCAAGCGGACGGCATTCAAGATCACCCGGGTGGGGCAGTTGGTGGCCAAACTTGCCAGCGAAAGACTCAATGTCCCCTTCGGAATCGTCGATCTTTCACTTGCTCCGACTCCGGCAGTCGGGGATTCAGTGGCTTATATTCTGGAGTCCATCGGGTTGGAAAAGTGCGGTTGTCCGGGAACTACTGCTGCTCTGGCCATGCTCAATGATGCCGTAAAAAAGGGCGGAGTGATGGCTTCCAGCCATGTCGGAGGCCTTTCCGGTGCATTCATTCCGGTATCAGAAGATGCCGGGATGATCGCTGCCGCCGGGTGCGGGGCTCTTTCTCTGGAGAAACTCGAAGCGATGACCGCAGTCTGTTCCGTCGGACTGGATATGATCGCCATTCCGGAAGATACTCCGGCAGAAGTTATTTCCGGCATTATCGCTGACGAGATCGCCATCGGTGTGGTCAATACCAAAACCACTGCTGTCCGGCTCATTCCCGCCGGTAAAGCCGGGGATATGGTTTGTTTCGGCGGTCTGCTCGGCGAAGCTCCGGTGATCCCGGTATCGCGTTACTCTCCGGCTAAAATGATCAATCGCGGCGGCCGGATACCTGCGCCATTGCAAAGTTTGAAAAATTAAGGAGTATTCATGGCTGTCGATTTCGTTCATCTGCATTTGCATACCCATTACAGTATGCTCGACGGTGCCTGTACTGCCGCCGGTTTGATCCCGATGGCCAAAGAGATGGGCATGCCCGGTATCGCTATTACGGATCACGGTTACATGGGCGGTACGGAGGAATTTCACAAAAAACTTACCGCCGAAGGTTTGACTCCGATCATCGGGGTGGAGGCGTATGTTTCCCCCACCACCCGGCAGGATACCAGTGCGTCAGTGGATTTCATTAAAGGTCACCACCTGGTGCTGCTGGCGGAAAATCAGCAGGGATATCACAACCTCTGCAAAATTATGAGCGAATCATGGCGCAGCGGATTTTACTACAAGGCCCGCTGTGACAAACAGCTGCTTGCTCAGTACCATGAGGGGATCATCGCCCTCTCTGCCTGTATTGCCGGAGAGATCCCCCGCAAACTCTCGGTCGGGGATATTTCCGGCGCGAACCGGTCACTGGATGATTATCTGGAGATTTTCGGCCCGGAAAACTTCTTCATCGAGCTGATGGATCACAATATGCCCGAGGAAAAAGAGGTCAATCCCCGGTTGATCGAACTCGCCCGCAGCCGCAACATTCCGCTGGTGGCAACCAATGACGTCCACTATATGCGTAAGGAAGATGCTGATGCTCACGAAATCATGCTTTGTATCCAGACCGGCGACCGCCTGTCCAATGACCGGCACTTCCGTTTCCCGACCCGGGAATTTTATTTCAAATCCCCGGAGGAGATGGCCGATATTTTCCACGATATTCCGGAAGCATTGAGCAATACCAAACTTATCTGCGACCGCTGTGCTGCCGATCCGGTCAAATTTGACTACAAGACCAACCACTATCCGGTATTTTACATGCCGGACGGCAAAGAAGCCGACCGCAAAGTGCTTTTTGATGTCTGCTGTGCCAACCTGCCCATGCGCTATGACTTCAGTTACACTGAAGGTATGGAACTGACGGAAAAGCAGAAACAGATCATGGACCGGCTCAATTATGAATTGAATGTGATCGAAAAGACCGGTTTCTGCAGTTACTTCATGGTGGTTTCCGATTTTATCCGCTGGGGTAAGGAACACGGCATTCCCGTCGGGCCGGGACGCGGTTCCGGAGCCGGAAGTGTGGTCGCTTATCTGATGCTGATAACCGACATCGATCCCCTGCGTTACGAATTGCTGTTTGAGCGTTTTCTCAATCCGGAACGGGTCAGCCCGCCGGACTTTGATATCGACTTCTGTGAAAAACGGCGGGCCGAAGTTATCGAGTATGTCCGCCAGAAGTACGGATTCGACAACGTTGCCCAGATCTGTACTTACGGCCAGCTGAAAGCCAAAGCTGTGATCAAAGATGTGGCCCGGGTACTGGATTTTACCTTTGATGAAGGCAATAAATTAACCAAAATGATCCCGGATGATCTGAAAATGACCATCCCGAAAGCGATCAAGCAATCCAAAGAGATTGCCGACTTGATCGAATCGGATAAGAGAGTGGCTCAGGTTTTTGAATTCGGACAGATCCTGGAAGGCTTGAACCGTCAGGCCGGTGTCCACGCGGCCGGAGTTATCATCGGGGATCAGCAGCTGGATAATCTCGTGCCGCTTTCGCGCAGTGCCACCGGGGATATGGTCGTGCAGTACCCGAAAGAACCGTGTGAAAACCTCGGACTGCTGAAAATGGACTTTCTCGGTTTGCGGACATTGACCATCATCCGCAACGCTCTGGATATGATAAAAGAACAACACGGCGTGGATATCAACCTTTCCAAAATGCCGCTGGATGATCCGGCCACCTATGCGATGCTGCAGCGCGGCGATACCGTTGGCGTGTTCCAGTTGGAATCCGGCGGTATGCAGGATCTCTGCCGCAACCTCGGCGTGGAGACCATCGAACACATTATCGCTCTGGTTGCTCTCTACCGTCCGGGACCCATGCAGTTCATTCCCCAGTATATCGCCCGTAAAAAGAATGAGGAAGTGACCATCTACGACCATCCGAAAATGGAACCGATCCTCAAAGAAACTTACGGCATCATGGTCTATCAGGAACAGATCATGCAGGTGGTGCAGGCTCTGGCCGGATTCAGTCTGGGCGGGGCGGATATCCTGCGCCGGGCCATCGGCAAAAAGAAAGAAGATGTGATGAAACAGCAGCGGGAAAAATTCATTTCCGGCTGCAAGGAAACCAGCGATATCGATGCCGAACTGGCCGATAAGATCTGGGAGAAAATCAAAATATTCGCCGGTTACGGCTTCAATAAATCCCACTCCGCAGCTTACGGTGTGGTCTCTTATCAGACCGCTTATCTGAAAGCAAATTATCCGGTGGAATTCATGGCAGCCGTACTCACCGGCGAAATCGAAAATGCCGAAAAACTGGCATTCTTTATCAATGAGTGCCGTGAAATGGGCATCGAGATCCTGCCGCCGGATGTGAACAGCAGCAATATTCTCTTTTCCGTCGATAAGGGCCGTATCCGCTTCGGACTCGGTGCGATCAAAGGATGCGGCGAAGCTGCTGCCAGCAAGATCATTGCCAGCCGTCAGACCGACGGACCATTTACCAGTTTCCTCGACTTCTGTGAAAGATGCGGCAGTGATATCAACTCCCGGATGCTGGAATTTCTCACCCGCGCCGGAGCTTTCGATTCGCTGGGCCTGCGCCGGTCGCAGATCCTGGCCGTTGCCGAACCGATGATGGCTTTCGCCATTCAGCAGGCCAAAGATAAAGCCAGCGGTCAGGGGTCGCTCTTTGATCTGCTCGGCGGAGATGATGACGATAACAGTATGAGTGCCGGAGTTCCCATTCCCGATATCCCGGAATTCGACTGGCTCGATCTTTTGAAAAGCGAAAAGGAACTGCTGGGATTTTACGTTTCCGGACATCCGCTGCAGCCTAAATCAATGCTTCTCAAATCCTATGGTACTCCTCTCCTGAAAATCGAAACTCTCAATCAGGAGATGAAAGAAAAGCATTCCGACAGCGTTTCTCTGCGTCTGGCCGGTATGGTCGGCAGTTTCGTGACCAAAATCAGCAAAAAAACTCATAAACCTTTCAGCATCATGATGCTGGAGGATTTGGAAGGCAGTTGCGAAATCATGCTCTACGAAAGAGCTGTGAATGCACTCAAAGAACGCAATATCTCTCTTGCCGTCGGTGATGAGGTCATCCTTGAAGTTACTGCCCGCCGCAACGATGAGGGCGATAAACCCCGGCTCGTGGTGGAAAAACTGTATATGCTCGATCAGGCTCCCGAACTTTATACCGAGGAACTCTATCTCCATATCTATGAAAAAGAACTTCAGCCGGGCGCATTGGAGGAACTTGCTTCTCTCTGCCGTCAGCGGGTTATTCCCAAAGGCGGGGCCAAAGTCGTTCTCTGCATCGTCAATGACCGCGAAACCGTCTTTGTTGAGTCCGGTCTCGGTTCCATCGCCGTCGATATGGCATTCCTGAGAAAGTGTGACCGGCTGCTCGGTGCCAGAAATTACCGGATCAAAGTCAAAGAACTTCCTCCACCACCTTACTTCTTTTCCCGTGAAAAGAAGTAAGGCGGCAAACGTGCCGCCGCGTTAAGTGCATCTTCGCTTTCGCCGGGCGCATGGTGATCTGCCGGAGCAGACAAAGAGACCCTGATAAACGTGCCGCCGCGTTATTCGGATATTATCCGCAGGGCTCTCCGGTCATCTGTCCGGTTGCCATCCTCTCCGGTAATATCGGCAAGCCCCCGGTCATCGACTCTGTTTCTGCCGATGCTCCAGACGGCTATCCCCTGTACGCTCCCGGTGCGGAAATCCAGTGAAACATCAGCTGAAAACAATTCTCCATCAACTTTTTCCCGGTCACGTAAAAACGCTTCACGCATTTTATGGCTGCCGATTTCGTACCGCAATTTCCCGCCGCTGAAGTGATCGGTAACCGTCAGCGGTGATTTTTCCGGATACTTTCCGGTTTCCCGTTTGATTTTTTCTGCTTCGATAAGAATATTGAATGCCTGATAGCGCATTTCAAGCGCGTGCAAAGTTTCTCCGGCGGTATTCAGGGCCGGCAGCAGCATGAGCGCCAGCATGTTTTCCGGAGAACGGGCCGGAGCAGCATTGACCTGGCAGAGACTTTGCACATTGTAATATTCCAGCAGATACCGGTAGTTGCAGTTGGCCAGATACCACAATCCGGGCAGGAGGAAGCGGTAATTTTTCAATCCCTCTGCTCCTGAAGCTTCCGGCGCGGAACTTATGGAACCATCGGCAAAACCGCAGACGGTATCGTTGGCAAAGACTGCTTCAAAGTGGAGGGCATTGCGGTTGATTTCCGGTATTTTTCCGGCTGATTTCTGCATATATTGCTGGATTTGTGATAATTCAGCATCACTCAAAATATCACTGGAAAGCATCATCTCCAAACCGTCCAGCCGGATATTTTCAACAGCAACCAGTACCAGTATCGCGATCAGACTGGTATCATGGGTCAGATATTCGGTGATAACTGCAGAGCGTTGCCATGCCTGCATTGCCTTTGCGTGATCCTTGTTTTCACAGGCGAAGCGGATCTGCCAGTTGAAAAATCTTGCCGCCTGCCGCATGATCTGCAGATCCGCCAGCATCAGTGACATCAGCCGGCCGGGGGAATAATCCCGCCGGTCTGCCGGCAGCGGGGCATCGAAAAATCGGCCGAAATTTTCCGCTTCCGATGATAACAGCTGTTTACGGTATTGTTCCGGCAACTGCGTCATGGCAGCCGCTTCGGAAATGATCTGGTGCAAAACAGTATTATCTGTACCGTAAAAATCATTCCATGCTTTTCTCATACTGAGATGGAAGTCTCCGTCGGTTTTCCGGTTCTGAAAATAGAGTTTTTCAAGAGCTTTTGCCGAAATTTCACGCTGGAAATTATTTTCCAGATCAGACAATGCCTTTTCACATGCTCTCTGCTGATAAAGTGCTGCTGTCACGGTGCCGGTTACAGTTAATATCAACAGTATCAATAAGCAGCTGCATCCGGTTTTCCATACTTCGCGCAAACGTTTGCCAACTGCCGATGCCCACAAATTGAGATCACAGAAGACAAGAACAGCAAAAAAGAGTACGGATAAGTGAACCGACAGAATTCTCCACCCCGGCGGGAACGGATTGACCGCGACTTCACCGCATCCGAGCCAATCGAAGGAGTTGGCCAGATCCACCGCGCATGCTGCTCCCGGCAGACAGGCAAGAAAAGAGATGATTGCGGCGATATACCACCGGTAATTATGTTTCCGGATGCACAACGCATTGAAGCCGGCAACAGTCAGCAATCCGCAGAATAATCCGCCGGTCCGGAAACAATCCAGTTCCGCACATGCGGTCAGAATCGCCAGATGGGCAAGGACGATCACCCAGAATATCCATTTGTACCGGCTCCGGTCCTGCTGCAGAAAAAAACGGCTCAGGAGAAACAGCGTGTACAGTGCAGAAAGCCACTGCAGAATCATAAATACAGCACCAAGAGTATTCCACAGCGGATTTTCGTAAATTATTACTCCCCGCAGTATCAGCAGGAAATGCCAGTTCAAGCACGCCGTATTGGCAAAACAGAAACCGGAAATGATCGACAGCAGCCAGCCGAAAGCTGCCCCGGCCGCCGGATCATCCCGAAAGAAAATGGCATTGAGAAATTTTTTCACGGTGATCTTATTCTTTTTTCAGAATCGTGCTATCCTGCCAGAAATCGGTGGGAATATCGATACCGGCAGCTTGAGCATTGAATTCCGGATCAAGGCCGCGTTTGCGCTGTTCCCGGTAGTCATTCAGAGCTTTATAAGCTGCCCCGCCGATGAATATGCAGACCGGAATATTGATGAATGCCAGAATGCACTGCGAAATGTCAGCTATTCCCCATGCCAGCTCCAGTTCCAATCCGGCACCGGCAAAAATCAGAATCGTACCGCCCAACCGGATCAGGATCAGAGATTTTTTTCCGGGACGCCGACCGAAAATGTAGGCAAAGCAGTTTTCCACATAGTAGAAGTTCCCCAACAGGGTGGTAAAGGCAAACAGCATCATCGCCGCCGCAATGAAATACGGACCGCAACTGCCGAAAGTTGCTCCCAGAGCCGCCTGCACATAAGGGGCCCCCTGTATGGAGGCTTCCGGGGTAATTCCGCTGGACAGGCACATCAAAGCGGTTGCCGTACAAAGTAAATTGGTGTCGATGAATACCGACAGCATCTGCACCAGACCCTGTTTGACCGGATGGGAAACATCGGCCGAAGCTGCCGCATTGGGAGCTGAACCGATACCGGCTTCGTTGGAGTAGAGGCCGCGTTTCAATCCCAGCATCACTACGGAACCGGCAAAGCCGCCGCAGATCGCCCGGAAGTCAAAGGCACTGCGGAATATTTCTGCGAACATGCCCGGCAGTTTCTCAAAATTGATCGCCAGTGCAGTTACCGCCAGCAGGATATAGACGATTCCCATTACCGGCACCAGCGAACCGGTTATCCTGACCAGCCGTCCGGCTCCGCCGGAAATGGCAAAAAGAAATGCTGCCGCCGTGAGGCCGCCGATAATCCAGCAGCTTATCCCGCTGCGGTAAAAATCAAAGGCTTCAAAGGAACTTTGCAGATTGAATGATGCCAGCATATTGTAGCCGACTCCGTAGGTGAAAATCAGCGCGATGGCGAAAATCACCGCCAGAACCTTGCTCCGGCAGACACTTTCAATATAAAAGGACGGACCGCCGTAACTGCCGCCATTGGCGTCTCTGCGCTTGCAGATCTGGGCCAGAGTGGATTCGATAAAAGCCGATGCCCCGCCGATCAGAGCAGTCAGCCACATCCAGAATGCCGCCCCCGGGCCTCCGGCGCAAATGGCCACTGATACACCGATGATGTTGCCGGTACCGACCCGGGAGGCTGTGGAGATCATCAGCGCACCGAATGAAAGATGTATGCGTGATCAACACCTGTTCTGTTACCGATAATGCCGACCACAAAGATCGACAAGCCATACACCGTATCCATAGACAAAACCCAAACGCACTCATCATAGTAACAGGATGTTACGCACAACTACAACCCGAACAAATTGCACAAATCGAGGGTGTGGATTATGTGCGAGGACAAAATGAGAAATTCGATATTCCTGCGCTTGTCCAAGCTTTGGAATCGGATGTCACCAAGGCGACTATGGGACGC
>JAGBZM010000005.1 GCA_017628235.1 Lentisphaeria bacterium
GAGTTGATGTCGTCGGACGGCAGCAGTGTCCGGATCATGACCGTACATGCCTCCAAAGGTTTGCAGGCTCCTATCGTGATCATCCCCGGCGTTCAGCAGTTCAAGCTCGATGAAGGTAAGCTCAATGGTTTCTGTTCGGAAAACGGCGTGCGCGTGCTTAATCTTGATGCGGATCATGAGAAAAATCAGATTGAAAAAGCGGAACTTAAAGCAGAAATGCGCCGTTTGATATATGTCGCAGTCACCCGGGCAGAGTATCGGTGTGAAATATTTGAAGAGAATGTAATCTCCAACGAGAACAAGAAGATCTCTTCCGATACGGAGTGGCATAAATTATTTGAACACAGTGATTTGCCGCTCCAGGACAGCTGCGAAAATCTGTCCGGACGGCATTATGACCGGTCGCAATTGATTTTGAAAGAGTCCATCCCCCAGGCGGCAAAGGTCGATCCCGCGTGGCAGGTGATCAGTTATTCTGCTTTGACCAGCAATATGAATTCCGATTTGGAACAGACCGTGCAGGATCACGATGAAGACACATTCGATGATCCGAAGGATAAAATAAATCTGAAAGTCTTTTCGCCTTACACCATCTCCGGCGGTACCGGATTCGGCAATATCATGCACAGCTATCTGGAAACTGCCGATTTCAACAGCAGTATGGAAGATTGCTGCAAGGCGGCGGAGAAGCTTACTGAGCAGATAAAGATCCCGGACATTGAAAATATTGATGATTATACAATGGCGTATGGAAAATGGCTCCACGGTATTTTCAACACCACCATTGCCGATTGGCAGGGGGGCAGTTTCCGTTTGGCAGAAATTCCGGAGTGCGACCGGTTGATGGAGCTTGAATTCTGCTGCAGTCTGGATGAATTCAGCACCGGCAGAATAAGTGAGATTATTGAAGAGTACACTTCGGCGGAATTCGGACAAATCAAATATCCGGACAACTGGGCGAAATCTCTTCCCGGCGGTATTTTAAACGGCTTTATCGATATGGTGTTCCGGCGGAACGGCAAATATTACATCGTGGACTGGAAAACCAACCGTCTGGGCTACCGGGCGGAGGATTATGCACCGGAAAAACTGGGTGCCGCTATGGTACACAGTATGTATTTTGTGCAGTATCTTTTGTACATCGTAGCTCTGGTGCGGCATTTGCGGCGGTATTGCGGCGGTGTCTTCGGCAAAGCGGAATATGAACAGCTTATCGGCGGCGTGTATTACTTCTTTATTCGCGGAATGTCGCCATCCGCTCCGGGACGGGGCGTTTTCCGCAGCCGTCCGTCTTGGGAAACGGTGTGTGAACTGGAGGAAATGTTATGTCTGAAAATGTGATCATCCCGCCTGAAACAGAGGCTTTCAACGATTTTGACCTGGAGTTCGGCGCATTTCTCAACCGTTATGCCCGGAACAGTTCTGTGGAGCTTGCCGCGACCGGGATGCTGTTGTCCCGCGAATTGCGCAACGGCATTCCGCAGCTCGATTTGAATGAGTATGCCGGAAAGACGATCGCGCTTCCGGATGGAAAAACGGTCACGCTTCCGGAAACACAGGCATGGCTGGAAACGCTTTTTTCTCCGGAAATGGGCGGCGTTGCCGTGCCGGAAACGGAGGATGACGGCAAATCTTTACTGCTGGTTTTCAAAGACCGTATATTGATGATGCGCCGTTATGCGATGCTTGAAAAAGAGCTTGCCATGCAGCTTGAGCGGCGGAAGGGTTATCGCGATACGATCGTGAACGACTTTGCCGGCGGCGGTGACTGGGTGCAGGATCTGGCTGTATTTATGGCGCTGAACTCCAAATTGACCATTTTGACCGGCGGCCCCGGCACCGGAAAAACCTCCGTTTGCGGCAGGATAATCCGTGAACTGCTGCGGCGCGATCCGGAATTGA
>JAGBZM010000061.1 GCA_017628235.1 Lentisphaeria bacterium
AGATTTCAAGCAAAAACTTGAAGAATATATTTGCTATTTCAACAATGAAAGAGTATCTTTAACATTAAAAGGAATGAGTCCGGTAAAATACCGAACCCATTCCACATAATTTAACCCGTCCAAATTTTTGGGGTCACATCATTATTGCGGCAGCCCATGTTTTTTCTTCAAAAAACCGGCGAACTGACTTTTCAGAGTTCGGTTTTCAAGACTTTGGCCATTCTTTCAACTTTGGCCAGAGCCTCTTCCACACTGGCATCGCGGGCCAGCAGCACTCCCAGACGGCGGTGACCGCGCAAAGTGCCTTTGCCGAAGATCCGCATGGAAGTATCCGGTTCTGCGAGTACTTCCGCCAGATTGCCGAAGCTCACGGCATCGGAATTACCCGCGACTTTGATCGCCTTGCTGGCACTGGGACCGTGAAATGCGATATTGGGGATCGGCAGACCGAGAATAGCCCGGGCATGCAGATCAAATTCAGAAAGATCCTGAGAGATCATCGTCACCATACCGGTATCATGCGGCCGGGGACTGACTTCACTGAAAATGACCTCATCGCCGCAGACGAAAAGTTCCACTCCGAAAATACCTCTGCCGCCGAGAGCATCGGTGATCTTTTTGGCGATATCCCGGGCTTTGGCGATGGCGGTTTCACTCATTTTCTGCGGCTGCCAAGACTCCTGATAGTCGCCGTCGACCTGATGATGGCCAACCGGTTCAAGGAAGCTGGTTCCGCCGACATGTCTGACCGTCAGCAAAGTTATTTCAAAGTCAAAATTGACGAATCCTTCGACGATGACTTTTCCGGCTCCGGCCCGGCCGCCTTTCTGGGATTCTTCCCATGCGGCATCGATCTGATCGGCACTTTTCACCGTACTCTGGCCATGTCCGGAACTGCTCATGATCGGTTTTACTACGCAGGGCAGACCGATCTCTTTGATCGCCGCATCAAATTCTTCTCTGGTGGCGGCAAACTTGTAACGGCTGGTGGGGATACCGAGTTCTTCAGCGGCGAGCCGGCGGATACCTTCGCGGTTCATGGTCAATTGCGCGGCTTTGGCGGTCGGAATGACGGTAAAGCCTTCGCTTTCCAGTTTCACCAGTTCGGCGGTGGCGATCGCCTCGACTTCCGGCACGATGTAATCCGGCTGCTCTTTTTCGATAACTTCCCGCAGAGCCGCGCCGTCAAGCATATTCACCGTGTATGAACGGTGAGCCACCTGCATGGCCGGAGCGTTGTCGTAACGGTCTACTGCAACTACTTCCACGCCGAGCCGCTGCATGGCGATTGCCACTTCCTTGCCCAGCTCTCCGGAGCCGCAAAGCAGAATTTTTGTTGCACTTTTGGTCAATGCTGTACCGAGTTTTGTCATAATTTTTCCCTTCAGTTTACTATTCAACTCTTTATTGCACCACATTATTCACGATGTTCACCGATCACCGAACCGCGTTTACCGTACCGGTGACACTCTTTGAGGAAATTGACCGCCTCCTCTGCGGTATCGACCACTTCGATCAACTCCATATCCTCCGGAGAGATCATCCCGTCGGCAATCATGGTGTTTTTGAACCACTTGATCAGCGGCGACCAGAACTTTTTATTGACAAAAATTATCGGGATCAGATTGATCTTGCCGGTCTGCACCATTGTCAGGACTTCCGATAATTCATCAAGCGTACCGAACCCGCCGGGATAGACGATCACGGCGGTGGAATACTTCAAAAAAGAGACCTTGCGGACAAAAAAGTAGTCAAAATCCACCGACAGCGTCTGATAGGAATTGGGGTGCTGTTCCATCGGCAGCTTGATATTCAAACCGACCGATATCCCGCCTTTTTCATAAGCTCCCCGGGAAGCGGCTTCCATCACTCCGGGACCGCCGCCGGTAATTACTCCGTAACCGGCCTGAGCGAGCAGATTGCCCAATTTCCTGGCCGAAGCGTAAACCGGATCATCCTCCCGCGTCCGGGCCGAACCGAACACGGAAACCAGCATTTTGGGCTGTTCATGCATGGCATCAAAAGATTGGACAAATTCGGCCATGATCCGCATCACCCGCCAGGAATCCATCGGCATGAATTCGATGCGCCGGTCATTGTAATTTTTCATGTACTGCTCCTTTCCCCGCTGCAGCAGCTTATCATCTGATAAGCCGGTTCAAATTACCTTTCATCCACCGTGTCAGAAGCGGACGCAAAATGAATGCTTCTACCTCCGGAGTATTCTGAAATTGATAGTTGCAGTAGGGACAACGCAGAAACATCTCCAGATCCGCCGGAGAAATCGGCTCCTCACACTGCGGACAAAATCGGCCGGAAATGAGAAATTCCGCCTGGTCCCTATCCTGTTTTTCCATGATTACGATCCTGCTTTCCTTGCAAAATGGCACTTTCTGCGCTATTTTATAAACTTGTAAAAGTTGTCATCTGATATAAGATAACGCCGTTTGTCAATAAAATCAAATCCGGCCGGCAGTCAACCGGCACAAAAAAGTATGAAAAATTATTGGATCATTGCCGGAGAATCCTCCGGCGACATTTACGGTGCAGCTCTGGCCCGGGAACTGCGTCAGCTCGCCGCCGCGGAGAATGAAGAAATCACCATCTCCGGCATGGGCGGAGTCGAAATGATAAAAGCCGGGGTGCAAGTGAAAGTCGACTCCACAGAATTGGGAGTGATCGGTATTTTTGAAGTGCTCAAAAGCATTTTCACCTTTATCCGGATATTCTTTCAATTGCTCAAAGCCGCCAAAGCCGAGCGTCCGGATGCGGTGATCCTCATTGATTACCCCGGCTTCAATCTCCGTTTCGCCAAAAAACTGTACAAAATCGGTATTCCGGTCTACTGGTATGTCAGCCCGCAGGTGTGGGTCTGGGGCAAAAAACGGCTGCCGGTACTGGCCAAGATCTGTTCCAAAATGCTGGTGATCTTCCCGTTTGAAGTGGAAGTTTATGCCCAAACCTCTTTGCAGGCGAAATTTGTCGGCCATCCGCTGGTCGATGTCATTGCCGCCCGGAGAGATCCGGAGATCAAACGTGATCCGGACACCTTTCTGCTGCTGCCGGGCAGCCGGAAAAATGAGATCGAACGCCTGCTGATCCCCATGCTGGATACTGTCTGCGCGCTCCATGAAAAACATCCGCGTTTGAAATTCATTCTGGCCGCCCCCAGGGAAAAGATCGCCGTTTCCTGCCGGGAAAAGATCGCTGCCTACCGGAAAAAACATCCGGAACTTCCGGAGATCATCATCGAAACAGGCAATACCGGAAAACTCCAGCAGGCCGCCGGGACCGGACTGGCCGCCAGCGGCACTGTCACCGTCGAGTGTGCGCTATCCGGATTGCCGCTGGTGGTCGGATACAAACTCAATCTGCTGACCCTGGCTCTGGCGCGGCTGCTGGTCAAATTGTACCGGGGATACTTCACGATGGTCAATATCATTGCCGACAAAGAGGTTTATCAGGAGTTTCTGCAGTGGCACTTCTGCAAAGAAGAGCTGCTGCCGGCCGTTGAAGCGATCCTGCCGGACGGAGAACGCAGAGAGGAAGTCGAAAAAGGTATGCAGGAGGTCGCGCTGGCTCTGGGAGCAGCTTCAGAGGGTTCTGCTCTGCAGCGCGCGGCCAAAGAGATATATTTCAACTGATTATTACTGATGGAAAAATTTTATGGATAAACAGCTTATCACCTGGGATCTGACCGCACTTTACACCGGTGCCGATGCATGGGAAAAAGATTTTGCGCTGCTGCCGGAAGCGGCGGCGGCATTTTATGCATTCAAAGGAAAACTGGCCGAATCACCGGAAACATTGAAACGCGCCATCGAAAGTTCTGACAACTTTGACCGGCTGGCGGAGAAATTGTATACCTATGCCCACCTGCTCTCTGATGAAGATACTTCCATCGGGAAAAACCGGGCCAGAGTTGACCGGATAAGTGCCAAACTTTCGGAATTGTCTGAAATGGACAGCTGGTTCGAGCCGGAAATAATGTCGATCCCGGATGATCGGATGAAAGAGCTGCTCGCCTCCCCGGTTCTGGCATTCTACCGCCGCAGTCTGCTGGAGCTGCTCCGGGAAAAACCACACACCTTGAGCGAAGCCGAAGAACGGCTTATCGGAATGCTGGGTGATGTATTGGGCACTTCCGATG
Source organism: Lentisphaeria bacterium (assembly GCA_017628235.1). Taxonomy (GTDB): domain Bacteria; phylum Verrucomicrobiota; class Lentisphaeria; order Victivallales; family Victivallaceae; genus UBA1784. The sequence goes on from JAGBZM010000061.1 coordinate 4,151, forward strand.
AGTTGTTTTCCACGCTCAATGACACTGACCTTGAATTCGGCAAAGTACGCAATTCAGAGGGTAAACCGGTGGAGTTGTCACACGGTTCGTGGGGCAGATTCATGGAGGAACGCAGCCGGGAAGTCCGGAAAAAGGCATTCCATCAGCTCTATAAGCAGTACCGGAAGTACCGCAATACGCTGGCGGCGACTCTGGACGGCACGGTCAAACGCCATGTGACGATGGCCCGGATACGCCGCTTTGATTCCCCGCTGCAAGCGGCACTTTTCGCAGAGAATATCCCGGAAAACATCTACAGCAATCTGATTTCCAGTGTCCGGAAAAATCTTCCGGCTCTCTTTGAATACTTTGACTTGCGCCGCAAGATACTGCAGGTCGATGATCTGGACATGTATGATCTCTACGCGCCGCTGGTTCCGGAATGCGATCAGAGGTGCAGTTTTGCCGATGGTTCACGGTTGATAAAACAGGCTCTGGCTCCGCTGGGCGGAGAGTATGCTGCAATTCTGGATAAAGCATGGGAACAACGCTGGATCGACGCGCCCTGCCGCAAAAGCAAACGTTCCGGAGCGTATTCCGGCGGATGTTATGACAGTTACCCGTATATTTTAATGAGTTATGACGGCAGATTGAGTGATGTTTTCACCCTCGCCCACGAACTCGGTCACTCCATGCACAGCGCATTTTCCCGGAATGCCCAACACTTTCACTACGCTTCCTATGATATTTTTGTCGCGGAAGTCGCCAGCACCTGCAATGAATTGCTCCTGTCGCACTGTCTGCTTGAACGTGAATCAGATCCCAGGATAAGAGCTTCGATCCTGGCCCGTCTGGCCGATGATATCCGGGCTACGATCTACCGGCAGACCATGTTCGCTGAGTTTGAGAAGATGATCCACGAGGATTCGGCCGACGGCATTCCGCTGACCGCCGATTATCTCTGCGAAAAATACTATGCGCTCAATGCCGATTATCACGGCTTTATCAAGGCGGATAAGGATATCGAATTGGAATGGTCGCGCATTCCGCACTTTTACTACAATTTCTATGTCTACAAATACGCCACCGGCATGTCTGCGGCATTGAAACTCTCCCGGGATCTGCTCTCAGGAAGCGATGATGCCAAAGAACGTTATCTGAATTTCCTGAAAGCCGGCGGTTCCAAAGATCCGCTGGATATTCTGAAAGATGCCGGAGTTGACCTGACTTCACCGGAACCGGTGGATGCAGCTCTCGGATTTTTCCGGGAAACAGTGGCAAATTTGCGCCGGACAGTGGCGGAAATAGAATAACACCGTTGCCGGGATCGAAGTCTTACCGGTTGGAAAAATTCATGAATTTTGAAAAATCATTCAGGCATTTGCATTATCCGGCAAACAGTGCTATATTATTGTCAATCAGTTATAAAAATACAACTCAATGAAAGGGCTAATCATGAAAAAATTTCTATTACTGACGGTAATGCTGGCAGCCGCACTGTTAAGCGGTACGGAGCAGGATGTCATAAAAACTGTCCGTGCCTACCGGGAAGCTGCTTCTCAATTTGACTTTGCCAAAACGCTTGCCATCTGTTCACCGGACTACGAGGAGACCACCACCGCCGGAACCAAACTGACTTACGCCGACTTGCAGGAAGCTGTCAAGTCATTTGAAATCATCCGCAACAGCAACGATCTGGAAACTCTGCTCGTCGCAGCGATGAAACTGCAGGGACAGACCATGCCGGCGGAACAGCTCAAACAGATCCGCGCCATGAAAGGAACCGAACAGGAAAAAGCTCTCATTGCCGGAATCAGGCAGCAGCTCAATGCGATGAGCCTGCAAGCCAAAGCCCTGATCGCCAACTTGCAGATCATCGATTGTAAAATTTCCGGCAGCAGTGCCGCTGCCGCCCAGCTGGTTGCCGATCCGTTCAGCGGCAAAACCATCCGTACCGAATACACTCTGGTCAAAAAAGACGGCAAGTGGCTCATCCGTTCCATCGGAGCTCCCAAAATCATCAGCAAGTAACTGAAATTTATATTGTTCCACCGGCTTATAAAACAGAGGAATTATGATGAAAATATTGGATGGGATCGTTTTTTGGTGTATCCTTTTGATATGGTTGGTCTTTTTGCTTCTGTCACCTTTGCTGTTGTTTTGGGTGGTGGTGTTTCTTAAATGGGATGAGCCTGTGATGGGCCTGTTCATACCAATTGCCATGTTTTTGATGATAGTGTTTCTTGGTGGGGGGATAGCATCACACTATGCCTACATAAAGAGATACAAAGGAGCCCGGGCTGTATGGACGATGAGCCTGTCCGAAAGATTGGAGAAGCTGCGTAACAGTTCGCTTGACGTGAAAATAATCTTCTATCCGCCGCAAATAATCGCATGCCTGTTTCTATCATTTTTCCACTACCTGCTTCTACCATTTTTCCACTGTCTGTGGCTGATCGTTTCATATCCGGTAAGGGAGGTGCAGAAGTGTATTGATGAAGACATCTTTTGGGGCAAAGTAAACTTTTTTACTGTTTCCCGGGCAATGATCAAACGGGTTTTCAATTTTTTCCGGAATATATTTAATTGTGAAGGAACAGACTTGGAGTGTTTTTTCACAATTTCATTTCCTCTGACCATCAATTTTATTTTCAATCGGAGTAAATGGAATTCTGTTTATTCATGGTGTTTGAATATCCAAATCATCCTTGTTTTGCTGATATTTGACCTGCCCTGGTTCTGTCTGTTGTGGACATTTGCCGGTATCTGGGGGTTTCTTTTCAACGTGGCCCCGGGAATATTCGCAAATTTCCGGTCTATGGCAAAAACAGTCCTTTTTATTGTACTGGCAATTGTGGTGATATGGTCAATAGCTTATATGGCAACTCCGGAAAAAACTGCGGAGTTCACTTACAAAACTTCAGTGATGTGCCGCGTACCGCCGGCAACTATTGACAAGATTGCCGGAGCTTTCAAATATGTATTCGGCGATCACCACTCGCCCGCGCAGGAGGATGACAGTTATACCCCGGGCGCATCCGCAAATACTGCAAACAATTACAGCAAAACTTTCAATGAATACAAAGACAAGACCATTGGCTTTTTCAAAAAACTTTTCGGCCAGGATACCGGCAGCCGACACCAGACTGCACCTGCCAGAAGAACCAACAATCTGTTGAGCACATCAAATACGGGCAGCTGCAGCAGTGCAAGTTCCTCAAGCAGTGCAAGTTCCTCAAGCAGTTACTCTTCTTCGAATTACAGCAATACTTACTACTCCACCTATTCCCCGGTATATGTCGGCGAATTTCAAGTGTACAATGATACCCAGCAGAATATGTTTTATTGGATGCAGGAAACCTCCAATAACATAAAAAGCGGGGATTACAACAGGGCGATCGCCTGTGCTCAATATAACTTACGGGCAGGCCGTGAATATTTTGCAAGCACTGATGCCACAGAGGCTTCAGATCATCTGACTCTGGCAATGCTCTGGTGGAGCGTCGGCGAAAGAAGCAACGCCCGGTCAGAGATGGAAAATATGATTTCAAAGTTGAAAAACGGCCGTTATACCAGCGGTTCCGGTTGCGAAAAGCGGGCGGAGATATTCCTGCAGAAAATGCATTCAGGAGATCTGCCCTCCCGCTTTGCCCCGATAGATTTCGGCGGTTATCTTCACAATTTCATTATGGAAGTTCCCTATGCGGCACAAAGCCGGACATTGAATAAGATTTCCGCACGTTATGAAGCGATCGGCAATATGGCGGCAGCTTCGACCGCTGTATACCGGCAGCAGGGGCGGGCGCAGGCAATGATGGCCAAACATTACGCCAGCAGCGAATACCAGAAATATACCGGCAGAACCTTTTCTCCGGATAATCCTCCGGCATACGGCACGACAGACCGCGAAAGGTGGGAAGGCTGCAAACGCATTTACGATATTTTCAACTGACAAAAAGGTTGAGATAAAAGATTCTGCCGCTGAAAAAACTTACCGGCCCGGAAGATTCAGGCCTGATCGAGTTTTTCGACTGAGAATGGATTTTCGATCTCCCGGGTGCTCCAGAATTTTTCCCGGTCAGAGTGCCGGAGCATCCGCTGCCGGTAGGCCCGGGGGGATTCACCGGTTATTTTCCGGAAACATTTGGAAAAATGACTGCTGTCGCAGAATCCGCATTCGATAGCAAGCTGCGATAAAGAGACATTGCTGGAAGCGATCCTTCCGGCGGCGTGAGCGATACGTTTGCGGATAACGAACTGCATCGGAGAAACTCCGGCGACGGCATGAAAACGCCGGACAAAGTTGCTCCGGCTCATAGCGGAAATTTTCAGCAGATAATCCAAATTGAACGGCTTGAGATAATTTTTTTTGAGATATCTTATAGCAGTTTCCACATTCTGCTCGTAACAGCTGGGAACATCCTGTTCATTGGCCCAGTGGTATGACCGGAGCAAGTGGCATAAAAAATTCATAAAAAGCCCGAGCATGGCACTGCGGTAACCGCTGCGGCCGATATTTTTCTGTTCCTTTCTCATCAGGTACAGGAGCATACGGATATGGTGAAAATCATCGTTATCCAGATGGAAAAAGTGACGTTCTGTCTCAAAATTTCCGGAGTCGGGATTGAAAATATCCTGAAATCCGGGAAATTTGACCAGATCCTGCTGGGGGATATTCAATTCACGCGGATGAAAAAGGATATTGCAAATATCGAAATTGTCGGTATCATAGAAAGAATGCTTCTGTCCGGGAGCAATAATGAGTACATCTCCGGCGGCAAGAGTCCGGCTGGCAGCATTGAAAGAGTGTCTGGAAGAACCCCGCAGAATGATCCCGATTTCCACGCAGTCGTGCGAATGCAATTCAGTTTCCGGCATATCGTAGCTGAAGCTCATGGTGAGGGGGAAAAAAGAGGGTATATCCTCTGTTTTAGTTAAAATTTTGTACATGATTTTCCTCTGTAATATCCTGCTGTTGTTATATTATAGCACGTTCTTGATATTTTTACAAACAACTGCCCTGACCATTTGAGCGTTTTTTACAACTTTTGCATACTTTTATACAAGTTTTTATGTTTTGCCATGCTATATTATTCCCAGTGTCAAACAGAAAAAACGTAACCAGACGTAACAAAAAAACTAAACGGAGGTAAAAAATGAACAAATCTTATTCCATGAACACAACCTTACTCTCTGCCCGAAAGAGAGTAAAGACACATGTCTTTACCTTAATCGAATTGCTGGTAGTCATCGCCATCATCGCAATTCTTGCAGCGATTCTGCTGCCCGCACTGAATTCGGCCCGGGAACGCGGACGGACGATCAGTTGTCTGAATAATCTCAAACAGTGCGGATTTGCAGTTCAGCAATATGCAGATAACCACAACGGGCATGCCATTTTAAGCAAAGGGGACAATCACACCACCAACAAATTGCTTTACAACATGGCTTTCGGCTTGAGCATAGCAACAGGCGGAGCTTCTGAACGTTATCTTACCGGATGGTCGACAATCACCTGTCCCAAAACTCCGAATGTGCCGCGCGACAGCGTTGCAGACACCAGCTTCAACGGCTCTTATGCCGTTCCGTATACAGGATTCTCCACTGCGACCGAGGCCACGCATTTGAATGCCTATGAAGTGGCGAACAAAGGATTTTATTTCAAATCAGCGGTCGGCAATCCATCCACCATTGTCCACTTTACCAAACTGCGCAGCCCCGCCGCAGCATCCATATTCATCGAAGCTGCCGGCCCGACGGAAGTAAAAGCACACTATGTGCCAGACTCAAATGACAACGGCAACAAACCGTACTTTGTCCATGACAACCGGATGAATGCAGCTTTCGGTGATGGACACGCCGAAACGGTCGATTACGGCTGGATAAAAAAAATGTGGCAGAAAAATAAAGATGCAGATGCTTTGTTTACTGATGTAGCTTCCGGATATTATGTTCGGGATATGCATAAAAATCTTAACGGGCCACATAAATAACAGGAAATCTGTTTACAATGAAAAAGTTTTTTATTCTGCTGCTGCTTGCGGCCATTCCAGGACTGGCCGCCGGGAAGAACCTGTTGACCAATGCCGACTTCAGCAAAGTTGATTCCCGGGGCAAACCGACAGACTGGATCGGTCACTCCGGCACTCAACTGACCGTAAACAATAACTCTCTGACATTTGGGTTTTCCGATCCGCGCCCCGGTAAACCGGCAATATTGACTCACAGTTTGCCGGGCTTGCGCCCCGGTGTTTCCTACCGTCTGCAGGCACATTTACAAGCTCCCCGGCGGATCGGAGTACACTTCTACATCGAAGGCAAATGTCTTGTCAATGGCAAGTCCAAAGGATTTTTTCATAATGTAACCGGTATTGCCGCCGATGAAAAAGGGATCGATGTCAAAACCGTCTTCTCCCTGCCCGGAGATGTGCAGACCCTCTACCTGACATTGCGTACCAGCGGCAAAACCCCGGTGACGATTTCCGGTTGTTCTTTAACTGAAATACCGGTTATCGATCAGAACAGCGGCTTCTGGGATGTTGACGGCAATAATGAAAAAGTGGTCATCCCGTCACGCGGTTCGGTTATTTTACGTCAAGTGCCGGTAAAATCCGGTAAAACTTACCGGATGAATTATACCATCTGCGGCAGCGGTTCCAACGGAGATAAAAATTATTTCTGCCATCAATACAAGGTTTCCACCAGACTTGATGTTGCCGGAGGAGTCGCATTTCAGGATGTGCTCAATGCTCCGATGCCGAAAACCCAAATTTTCAGCATCCCGGCCAACGCCTCTTATTCCTTTCTCGATTTCACATTCACATCTTCGACCGGAGGCACATTGACCGTAAGCGATTTGCAAATATCTGAACATGTCAAAGCCCCGGAAGAAGATTGGCAGTTTTTCTTCACCTCGCCATGTTACCGCAACACCATATACCAACGTACCGATGACGGCAAAGTTTCCGGGAAAATCATCGCGGCAGCTCCGGCGGCAGCAGCAAAAATTTCCATAAAAGGCATTGCCGGATTAGAAATTCCGCTGAACAACGGATGCGGAGAATTTTCCATTCCTTCAACCGGGATAAAGGATGGTAAATATCCGGTTTCCTGTATCATTTATGACCGGAACGGCAAGGAACTGAAAAAATTTGAAACCACTCTTTTCAAAGTACCTCCGGCTGAAAATGAAGTTATTTTCAATTCGCGTAAAATCTTGTTGGTCAACGGCAAACCATTTTTCCCGGTCAGCGAATACCGCAATTACCACACTCAAAAAGACAGTGATTTTTATCACCTTGCCCGGCGGGGAATAAATACTTTCATGCTGGTGAAAATGACTGATGATGAAAAAAAGACGCTCTCCATACTCGACTCAATGCACAAATACGGCATCAAAGCTGTCATCGAATTGTGGCCGGCCGGAGCAACTCCTGCCGCACAGGAAACTTTCAAAAGACGTTTTCATTCAGTCATCACTCCGGCGGTAAGCAAACATCCGGCACTGCTGGCTTATCTTACTACCGATGAACCATTATGGATGGGAGTCCGTCCGCAATCAGTCATCTGGACCAAAGAGTATATTCAGGCATTTGACCCGTACCATCCGGTCTGGGTCAATCAGGCTCCGCGCAATGAAATTGAAGATTTGAAAAAATATGCCGATGCCAGTGATATTGTCGGTGCAGATATTTATCCGGTTCCGGTTCCCAACGGCCATTGCGGTCTGGAAGATAAATCGCTTAATTGCGTGGGAGCCTACACCCGGAGAATGGCAGAAAGCGTGTCCAAGCTCAAACCGGTATGGATGATCCTGCAAGCATTTGAATGGCAGGATCACAATCAACCTCAAAACCGGGGAAGAACCATTTATCCCACCGAAAATGAAACCCGCTTCATGTACTTCGATGCGATTTTCAACGGCGCAACCGGCTTGAGTATGTACGGTACTCCGAAAATAAAAGATTTGCGTTATTACGAAATGATCTACCGTATTGCCGGAGAATTGCGTACTCTGTCCGGTCTGATCACCGGCAGTGATCCGCTGCCGGATCTGTCCGGCGATAATCCGGCAGTCCGTATTGCCCGCCGCATATGCGACGGCCGGATCTACTGCGCAATAATGAATAAAAAACCGGAAAAAAGCAAAGTGTCATTTGCCGCAGATGCTCCTTTGACCATCTACCGGGAATCCCGCCGTCTTTATCCGGTAAACGGCAAAATCACCATTACTCTGGAACCGTATGAAGTGATTATCTGCGGCCCGGATACCCTGCCGCCGCCGGTATGGGAATTACCGGAAATTGATAAAGATATGGAGAAAATCCCCGATCCGCTGTACCAGTATGTACTCTATAACAACGGTTTGGCAGCCAATCCGGTCAACAACACGTTCTATCAGGGCAAAGCGAACTGGATATGGCACAAGGACCTCTCCTCGGTACCGGGCAACACCTGCGTGATGAGCAGAAGTTTCCAGTTGTCTGCCATCCCCGGCAAAGCCGAACTTCTGATCGCCTGTGATGACAGTGCTGATGTATGGATCAACGGGCAGAAAGCCGGAGAATGCAACGGACACAGCGCAATAAAAATCATCAATGTCCTTCCGACATTGAAAAAAGGAGAGAACCTTTTACGGATAGTTGCCCGGGATGCCGGAGTACTGCCATGCGGATTGCTGGCAGAGTTGCGGATCGACGGCAAGCCGTTTTTGATTACCGACGATTCATGGCAGTGTATGCCGGTTGACCAAAAGAACTCACCCGTCAGTGCTTTTATAGTTGCTCCATTCGGTGAAGGCCCCTGGGGCAGCCGGGTATTGATGCCATAAGATTTTTACAAGTTGGATCGACCGGGAAAGAATATAGATTTTATTCACAAAAAATATTTCGGAGCTATTGATTGTTCCGCCTTGGTGTGCTATATTAACTCCGTTAAGCCGGTTTCAAGGAGAAGTCCGGTATTTTAAAATTTTCACAAAAAAAAGGAGTTGAAAGAGAAAAATGTTTTGGTTGGATTGGATTTTGGTATTTATACCATTGGCAATCGTTGTTTGGATCGGGATCAAGTCCCAGCGTTACTGTACCAGTGTCGCGGACTTCCTCTCGGCCAGCCGCGTTGCCGGACGTTACGTGGTTTCGGTGGCCAGCGGTGAAGCCGGTACCGGGTTGATCTCGGTGGTGGCGATGCTGGAATTGTATTATCACTGCGGATTTTCCTATTCATTCTGGAATCAGGTGATGATCCCGATGACTCTGGTTTTTTCTCTGACCGGCTTCTGTGTCTACCGTTACCGCGAAACCAAAGCCATGACCATCGGTCAGTTCCTTGAAATGCGCTACAACCGCGCTTTCCGGATCTTCGCTTCGATCCTCCAGTCGATCAGCGGTATTCTCAATTACGCCATCTTCCCGGCGGTCGGCGGCAGATTTTTCATCTACTTCCTCGACCTGCCCCACCAGTTTGAATTCTGCGGCATCACCTTCTCCACTTTCGGCGTCTGCATGGCCTCCTTCCTGTTGATCGCGCTGGCCATCTGTATGCTCGGCGGTCAGGTCACCATCATGGTCACCGACTGTATCCAGGGACTGCTCTCTTACCCTCTGTACATGATCATTGTGATCTTCTTCATCTACAACTTCTCCTGGTTCGATGAAATCGCTCCGACGATGATCAACCGGGCTTCCGGCGAAAGTTTCCTCAACCCGTTCGATATGGAAAAAATGCGTACATTCAACGTCTTCTACGTTGTTGTCGGTATCTTCTCATCCATCATCAACCGCGTCGGTATGGGCGGTGCCATCGGTTATTCCGGTGCAGCCAAAAATGCCCACGAACAGAAAATGGGCGGTCTGCTCGGTACCTGGCGCAGCGGATTCTCCAGCATGATGTATGTGCTTGTCGCCATCTGCGGCATCACCTTCCTCAATCACTTCGACTTCGCTCCCAAAGCAAAAGAGACCCGTATGTATGTCGCCTCAAAAGTGGTCGACGAAGTCATGCGCGACAGCAAATTCGATGCAGCTAAAGCTCCTTTGCAAAAAGATTTTGAAGCGATCCCCGAATTGACGGAAGAACAATTCAAAACTACCAGACTTTCCCAGAAAGACAATCTCGAAACTCCCTATGTCCAGGCGGTTGCGAAAAACACCAAAGGCATCGAGGGTGCCGGAGCTATCCCGCAGAAATTCTCCACCATCTACCATCAGATGCTGCTGCCGGTGGCCATGAGAGATCTGCTGCCCATCGGTATCACCGGTATTTTCTGCGCGATCATGATCTTCCTGCTCATCTCCACCGACACCACTTATATGCATTCCTGGGGTACGGTGCTGATGCAGGATATTTTCATGACCATCACCAAACAGACTTTTTCACCGAAAACCCACTTGTGGCTGCTGCGCGGATTCATCACGCTGGTCTGTCTTTTTGCCTTCTTCTTCAGTTTCTACTTTGCTCAGATCGACTACATTCTGATGTTCTTCCAGATCACCGGTGCCATCTGGCTCGGCGGCGGCGGCGCGGTCTGTATGTTCGGTCTGTATACCCGCTGGGGTACTCCGGCCGGTGCGTTTGCCGGACTTGGCGGCGGTTCATTCCTGGCGGTGGCCGGCTTCATCATGCAGAATACCTGGGCTGACCACATCTATCCTTTCCTTGCGCGTAACGGTTGGGTCGAAAGCGTCGGCAACTTCCTTGAAACGGTTTCCAAACCTCTCAATCCCTGGGTCGTCTGGACGATGGATGCCCAGAAGTTCCCGATCAACTCGCAGGAAATTCTCTTTATCGCCATGCTCTCCAGCGTGCTGCTCTATGTGATCGTATCGCTGCTCACCTATCGCAAGCCCTTCAACCTCGACCGTATGCTCCATCGCGGAAAATACGCTCTGGACGGCGACAAGAAAGTGGAATTGCCCGCATTCAGCTTGAAAAATATGTACAAGAAACTCATCGGTATCACTCCGGAATATACCAGAGGCGACAAAATCCTCGCCTGGAGCGTATTCGGTTACAGTTTCGTCTACATGTTCCTGATCCTCTTCCTCGGTTCGGTCATCTGCAATCTGATCTCTCCCTGGGGAAGCAAAGGATGGAGCAACTACTTCCTGATTTCCAACCTGATTGTTCCGGCGATCATCGGTATTGTATCGACCTTCTGGTTCGGCATCTGCGGCACCAGGGATCTGGTACAGCTTTTCCGTGATCTGGCCAACAAAAAGGATAACCATCTGGATAACGGACAGGTTTCCGGCAATATGTCGCTTGCGGATAAGGCGGCACTGGAAGCCATCGATAAAGAAACTGCCTCCGAAAACCAAGAGGGAGAGCAGTAAACCACAGGATTTGTAAAAATTGAATAGTTTTCCCGAACTGTTCCGTTCCCCCGGAAATCAATTCCGGGGGATGCCGTTTTGGGCTTGGAACGCCCGCTTGGATGAAACAGAATTGCGCCGGCAGATCCGGACATTTCACGAAATGGGATTAGGCGGATTTTTCATGCATTCCCGGGTGGGACTGGATACGGAATATTTGGGAAAAGAGTGGTTCAATTGTATCAGAGCCTGTGTTGATGAAGCAGAAAAGCTGGGTATGAACGCCTGGCTTTACGATGAAGACCGTTGGCCCTCCGGCTGTGCCGGAGGGTTGGTCACGACCGATGACCGCTTCAAAATGAAAGAATTGCGCGCCGAATGCGCGCCGGATGCGGCAACTCTCAGCAATTCCGGCAATACAGTCGGCTGTTATCTGGCAATTCTGGATACGGAAAAGCGGATCGTAAAACACTATCGCCGGATCTCTTCTCCGGCAGATACCATACCGGATAAGGGCGAAGTTTTTGTCCGCCTCTACTGGAAAAATCAGGAAAAATCCACCTGGTTCAACGGTGAAACTTATCTGGATACCATGAATCCGGAGGCGGTCAAAGCATTTATCACCTCCACCCACGAAAAATACCGGCAGGAAACCGGGAACAAGTTCGGCAATGTCATCCCCGGCATCTTTACCGATGAACCGAATTTTCTCCACTTTTCAGCGATGGCCATGCCCTGGACACCGGATATGCCGGAGAAATTTCAGGAAAAATATCACTGCGACATGGTCGATAAACTCATTGAATTATTCTACGAGCCATCCGGCCGTCTGAGCCGGGTCCGCTGGCAGTTTTTCAATCTGGCAACCGAACTTTTTGTCAACGCCTTTGCCCGGCAGATCGGTAACTGGTGCGCTGAAAATGACCTTAAATTCACCGGGCATGTACTTTGTGAAGATTCTCTGACCGCCCAGGCCGCCACCGTCGGGGCCGCCATGCGCTTTTATGAATATATGCAAATCCCCGGCATTGATCTGCTCACGGAGATATGGAACATTTTTACCACCGTGAAACAGTGTACTTCTGCGGCGAGACAATTCGGTAAAATTCAACGTTTGAGTGAAACTTACGGCACGACCGGCTGGGACTTTCCGCTGGCCGGGCATAAACTTCTGGGTGACTGGCAGTATGCACTGGGGATCAACTGCCGCTGCCAGCATCTGGCGTTTTATTCAATGGCCGCAGAGGGCAAGCGGGATTATCCGGCCAGCATCTCCTACCAGTCGCCCTGGCACAAACAATACCGTGTTATAGAAGATCACTTCGCCAGACTCGGGACCGCTTTGACCGGGGCGCAGGAGATACGCAATCTGCTGGTTATCCATCCGATCGAATCACGCTGGTGCTGCTATCTGCCGCAGCCGGAAATCATTCCGGCAAAACGCCCGCCCTGCGATGAAGAGTTTGAGAAACTGACCAACACTCTGCTGACGGAAAATCTGGACTTTGACTACGGCGATGAGGAGATCATCTCCCGTCTGGGAAAAATCGATGAGGACACTCTGCTGGTGGGAGCTGCCGGATATCGGGCCGTATTGATCCCGCAGCTGCTCACCATCCGCGATACCACGCTGGAATTGCTGCGCCGTTATGCTCGATCCGGCGGTCAGGTATGCTATCTGGGAGAAGCTCCGGAATATGTCAATGCCGAAAGATCTGATGCGGCGAAACAGGTATTTTCCGATAATTTCCAGGCGGTTACAGCAGCAAATCTCACGACCGTCCTCTCTCCGCGCGCCCGAACCTTTTCGCTCCGCACTCAGGACGGCAGAGAAGCCGGTCCCCTGCTGGCTTTCCTCGGAGAACAATCTTTCGGGAAAGTATTTTTTGTCACCAATACCGGAGCTGAATTTGCCGATGACATGATGCTTAATCCCCGGGTATTGGAAAGAAATACCGCTTTCCCGGAAATCAGCGTAAAACTCATGTTTCCGGAGTGCGGAAAACTTTATGAATTGGACACCATGACCGGCCGGATTTCAGAAAAAAATTATACTTATACCGGTGGAGCATACCATTTTTCCGCCGCATTCGCTCCCCGGCAATCCCGGCTCTATCTGATCTCCGGCACAGTTCCGCCGGATGAATTGTCCCCGGCTCCGGAGATGCCGGAATGCGATGCCGCCGTTATCCGGCTGCCGGAAACAAACTGGCAGTGCCATACCGATGAATGCAACTGTCTGGTACTCGATCATGCCGATGCAACAGTCGATGGGGTAAAGCGTTTTAAGAATCAGTATATCCTGACACTTGATAATATCTTGCGGCAGGAACTCGGCGGCGGCACACGCGGAGAAAAGATGATCCAACCCTGGTGCCGGCCCAAAACAACCGCCGACAACAAGTATGATCTTTTATTGGAGTACCGTTTCCGGGTAAAAACGTTGCCGGAAAAAATAAAAATCGCTCTGGAAGATCCGGAAAATTGCCGCCTGACCATCAATGGTACCGTCATCGACACTGCTGCCGGAAGTTCGTGGTTCACCGACCGGGCGATCCGGACATTGGAGATTCCTGCCGGAATCGTGCATTGCGGAGAGAATATCATCTCCTGGCAGCGGGATTTTGATACCGGATTTGCCGGATTGGAATATATTTATCTGCTTGGCAGTTTCGGAGTGGACAAATCCGATGCGCTCACGGCCATACCGGAAATGCTCGATTGCGGCGACTGGTGTTCGCAGAATTTCCCATATTATTCCGGAGCAATAACTTACAGCCGCGAATTACCACCTTTGCCGCCGGAAGAAAAAGTTTTTCTGGAAATTCCCCGCTGGGCCGGTTCGATCATGGAAGTCAGTGTCAACGATTCCCGACCGCAGCCGGTCGGCTGGCCGCCGGAAGTGATCGATCTGACCGGGATGCTCAATACAACGGGAAAGAACATATTGAAAATCAAAGTCATCAGCCACCGCCGCAATGCCTTCGGTCCGTTCTATCTGAAAAAGATCTGGGTTCCCTGGTTGAGTGCCGGCACCTTTTATGCGTATGAAACAGATGGAGTTAAACAGCTGGTTCCCTGCGGCCTGCTGGCTCCGCCGGTATTGAAAGTTTCGGATATCAGCAAAAAATAAGGTGATTTATGTATCAGTACAAATTTCTGTTTTTCAATGCGGCATGTTTGCTGACACTTTTACTGACCGGTTGCTTCGGACCGGTGATCGTGGTGGGGGAATTTGCGCCGATGCAGCGGGATGCCGGAGGCAGGCCGTACATTCACGCCCCGTCCGGAATATATAACGAAATACGATATAAGGACTTCTCCTTTGCCTGGAACGAAAAAGACAATTTCCGGATCTATCCGTCTGAAAATACGGTCACTCACGCCATCTGGCGGTCACTGCTGGCCGATCCGGCCAAAATGCAATCCGCTTTCGGAGAAGCAGTCAAATCCCGGCATTCACAGAGCAGAACCGATCAGGAAGCTCTGGAAGCCTATGCCAGACAGTGTTATACCCCGCCGCAGTTTTCCAAATTCAAACTGCTGAAACTGGAAACGGAGAAATGTGTATTCAATGGCCGGGAGGCGGTCAGAGTTTACAATGAAACCTATGAAAAAGAACGTGATCTGTACATGGCCAATACCGCCTACTGCTTTGCCTGCCCGGATGAACCGGAAAAGTATCTCTACTTCGTGGTCTGGAGTGAGAGAAGCAGAAAGGCGGACTTCCGGAGACCGGAGATCATCCGCCAGGGAGAATTGTTTTTCAAAAATTTCCGGCTGCACCGGCCATCCGCCGCACCGGGAACTGATGACCGGCAGTGATCCGGATCACTTTTCCGTAAGAATGCAGTAATCGATATCTTTGCCGCAGAATACCCGGCTGCCGCCTGAAAATTCCGCTATGAACAACGATTTGGAAAATTATATTTCCCAAAGTCAGGAGTTGCTTTTTTGCAGGGATTACTCACGATTTTAAACAAAAAAATGGCATCTCCAATGGGATTCGAACCCATGTTGCCGGGATGAGAACCCGGTGTCCTAGGCCTCTAGACGATGGAGACACGTTCTGCTTACATTGACAGAATATACCGCAAAGTTGCGTGATTGTCAAGTAACTTTGCAAATAAAAGTTGAAAATATCCGAAATAAAGGTTATATTATGCAGAAAATAGTTGCTGTTATAAAAATATAAGGAATATTATCATGTCAGAAGTCCGTACCCGTTTTGCCCCGAGTCCGACCGGGTTCATGCATGTCGGCAATTTGCGAACAGCTCTTTACGCCTGGTTGCTGGCGCGTTCAGAGGGAGGTAAATTCATTTTACGCATAGAGGACACCGATCAGGCACGGTATGTGGAGAATGCGGTGGAAGTGATTTATGCCACGCTCAAAAGTGCCGGCTTATCGCACGATGAGGGTCCGGATAAAGATGGTGGTTACGGGCCGTATATTCAAAGTGAAAGAAAAACTTTGTACCGTGAATATGCGGAAAAGCTGGTTGCTTCCGGTCATGCGTACTACTGTTTTTGCGGCAAATGTGAAGAAGAATCCGGCGATGATATTCATGAAGCTTCTGAATTGTGTCCCTGCGCGGGGATGGATGCTGCGGCAGCGGCGGAGAAAGTTGCAGCCGGCTGTCCGCATGTGATCCGTCAGCGGATCGACCGGAGCAAAGTCAGTACATTCACCGATGCGGTTTTCGGCGAAATCCAGATTGAAAATAAAGTACTTGACGATCAGATCCTGCTCAAGCAGGACAACATGCCGACCTACAACTTCGCCAATGTGATCGATGACCATCTGATGCACATCACCCATGTGGTACGGGGTTCTGAATATCTGTCAAGCACGCCGAAATACAATCTGCTTTACCAGGCTTTCGGTTGGGAAGTACCGACATATGTGCATCTGCCGCTGATCATGGGGCGGGATGCAGAGGGCAATGTTTCCAAATTGAGCAAACGGCACGGTTCAGTAAGTTTTGAAAATCTGGTCAGTGAGGGTTATTTGCCGGAAGCGATCGTCAACTACATTGCCCTGTTGGGATGGTCTCCCAAAAGCGACCGGGAGATATTCACTCTGGATGAATTGGCACAGGCATTCAGGATAAGCGGCTTGAATAAATCACCGGCAGTGTTCGATTACGACAAGCTGCGCTGGATGAATTCGGAATACATCAAAGCTCTGCCGCCGGAAAAATTTGCAGAAGCGGCATTGCCTTTTGCCGGAATAACCGGAACAGTTCTGGAAGAAAAGTGGGAATTGATCGCCGGTTTGCTGCATAACAGAACGGAAGTTTTCAGTGAGATCCCGGAAAAGATCAGTTTTCTGCTCACGCAGCCGGAATATCAGGTGGAACTTTTCAACCACAAAAAGAGCAAGAGCGATCCGGAAAATACCCGCGCTGATTTGCCGGAATTGCGGGAGTTGCTGGCCGGAATAAGTGAGTGGAAAGCGGAAAATATTTCCGAAGTTCTCAGCAGCTTTGCCGCCGTACGGGAAATCAAGGCCGGACGGCCGATGTGGCAGGTGCGGATCGCAGTTTCCGGCTGTGCCGTCACTCCGGGCGGCCCCGGCGAAATCATGGAAATTCTCGGTAAAGAGGAATCTCTGGCCAGAATCGACCGGGCTCTGATCAAACTCAATGCCTGAAAACTGGCAAAATGCCATAACCTGGGTTATATTATAAACTGACTGAGAATCAAACAACTTGATGGGGAGAGAAAACAATGAAACTTTTTATCACCGGTTTATTCATTCTGGTACTCGGATATTGGTTGTACGGAGGGATAGTCAAAAAAATCCTGGCTCCGGACGACCGGAAAACTCCGGCGGAGAAAAATTATGACGGAGTGGATTACCTTGTTCTGCCGAATTGGAAGAATATGTTGATCCAGCTGCTCAATATAGCCGGGATCGGACCGGTGATCGGAGTTATCAGCGGTATTCTTTTCGGTGACATTGTATTTATCATCATTCCGGTCGGCTGTGTCCTTATGGGGGCGGTGCATGACTTTGTGGCCGGCATGATGTCCATCCGTCACAATGGAGCAAATCTGACGGAATTGGTGCGGCTCACGGCCGGCAAACATCTTTACCGGATCTTCTCAGTGTTTCTGGTATTGGCACTGCTGCTGGTGGTGGCGGTGTTCATCAACGTTCCGGCACGGCTGTCATCCGGTCTGATCGGCGGCGATACTTTTTACTGGTGTGTCGGGGCAATTTTCATTTATTACATCTGCGCCACCTTATTCCCGGTGGATAAGATCATCGGCAAGATCTATCCGATATTCGGGGGACTGCTGCTGCTGGGAACCGGAGCATTATTCGCCAGTCTGCTCATTCATGCATTCAAAGATCCCTCGCTGCTGCTCGAAAGCCCGGAATTTCGGGATAAAATGTTCTCTGCCGCCAAACATAAGCCGATAATTCCCCTGCTGTTTGTCACCATTGCCTGCGGGATCATGTCCGGTTTTCACGCAACACAAGCTCCGATCGTAGCCCGGACGATCAAACATGAAAAACAGGCTTTCGGAGTCTTTTTCGGCATGATGATCGTTGAAGGCTTCATTGCGATGGTTTGGTCCGCCGGGGCATTGGCGATCTACAATATGTTCCCGGCTCTGATCGGCACCAATCCCAATGGAGTACTGGCAGAAATCACCAACACGTTTCTGGCCGGCAATTTTTCCACAGTGGTCGTTATCAGTGTGATCGTGCTGGCGATCACCAGCGGAGATACGGCGATGCGGAGTCTGCGTTTGAGTCTGGCAGAGATGTTCCACATCGATCAACGGCCGGTTCTGCCCCGGCTGCTGGTGGTGCTGCCGCTGATTCTGGCGACTTTGGGCTTATTGATCTGGAGCAATCAGGATGGCGGCAGTTTCCAAAAGCTCTGGACCTATTTTGCCTGGAGCAATCAGGTGATTGCGGTATTTGCTCTGCTGGCCGGTTCAATCTGGCTGTTTGCCTTGAAAAAACCGGCGTTTATCACAGTCGTTCCCGGCATGTTCATTACATTTGTTGTTGCCTCGTATATTCTCTGGATCAGTCCGGCGCACGGCGGCCCGGTCGGTCTGGGACTGGAACTTTCCGATGCATATATGCTCGCCGGATTTATTGCGGTCGTTCTTTTTGCCTGGGCCAGAATCCGGGGCAATGAATTGAATATCAGTTGTGATCAGGAAGAATCTCAATGTCAAAACCGGAAAAAATAACAGTTACTTACGCCAAGCGGTATAAAGATCTGAACCTTTTGAAACGCAAATGGTTTCCGTTAAGAGTGCTTGACGGTTACATTCTCCGGGAATTTCTCATCAAATATGCAATTTTGATGTTGGTTTTCATCATGCTTTTTCTCTTGAGTGATATTTACCGGGACATTGATGAATTTCTGGATGCCAATGCGCCCTGGCAGATGCTGGTACTGTATCTGTTCTACCGTCTGCCGGGTAATATCTGTTTTGTCATGCCGATCTCCATGCTGCTGGGCTGTATGTGGACGATGGCGACATTCGGCAAGAATCTGGAAGTCACGGCGATGCGGGCTTCCGGGGTTTCACTTTTCCGTTGCGGCGGAGCGATATTTGCCATGGGGCTGCTGATGACCGGAGTGAATATTTATTTCAACGAATTGCTCATCCCGCGAACTTCGGTGGCGGCGGAGAACGTATTAGCAGATCAGACCAAATCCAAACGCAATGAAAAAAAGCTGCTGGTTTACAAAAGCGATGATGAGAGCCGCCGGTGGCTTTTCCAATTATTTGTCAATGATGAGAAACAGGAAAATGTGACGATCAAAACGGTTTGGACACCGGGCATTGCGGAAAAATTGCTGGGAACTCCCGGCAGCGCGGAATATGAAAAAAGATTGCAGGATATTTTCGGCCAAAGGTATGCCGCTTTGCCGGAAAACAGTGAAAAACGTCAGCGGGAAATCAATCGTCTGCTGTACAACCGGAAAATGGACTTCAATGTCGGACACGCACACTATGACCGCGAAAACAGGCAGTGGGTATTTGAAGACGGCACTTTTATCAGTTACGACCGGGTGGAAGAGACTCTTTTCAAAGAATCACGGGGCACGGTCTTACTGCATCAGCCGTTAGCATTCACTGACTTGCGTTTCGGCACGGAGGATATCAAAGAAACTCCGCAGGATATTCTCAATGCCGTTCAGGAAAAGGATAATCTGTCCTCGCCGGTCATCATGAAAATATTGCGGGAAAATCCCAATATGCCGCACAAAGTACGCTGCATTTACGAAACTGTGCTGTATTACCGTCTGGCTTTCCCCTGGGCCTGTTTTCTGGCGGTGTTTCTGGGAGTGCCGCTGGCCACCCGCAATGAACGTACCGGCAGTATGCTGGCGATCATCTCGGCGATTGCCTTGATTGTAATTTATATTGTGGTAGCGCAATTATTTCTGCAGATCGGCAAAAGCGGAGCATTGAATCCGGCATTCTGCGGATTTGCCCCGACTATTGCGTTCATCGTCGCCGGGGCGGCGAAAATATTGCATGACCGGATTTGATAAAGAAATGGAAATTTTTGATACGCATTTTCACTTGGATCCGGAGGATGATTTTTCCTCCTTTCTGCAGCGCAGTTATGATGATCTGCGTCTGGCCTGCAGTGATTACCGGGAAGTTCCGTCAAAGTTGCTGATGCTCTGTGCCGGAGGCAGTTATGCCGGGTCCCTGCGGGCGATGGAATTTGCCGACTACGCCGAAGAGGTCTGGTTTTCCTGTGGTGTTCATCCGCATGATGCCGCTGAATATCATCTGGATAGACGTGACTTTTCCATATTTAAAGATCATCGCAAACTGCTGGCGATCGGAGAGATCGGACTGGACTACTTTTACGGTTTTTCCGACCGGGACACGCAATTATCTGTTCTGCAGGAATTTCTGGATATGGCTCTGGACTGGGATAAGCCGGCGATGCTCCATTTGCGTGACAAAGACAACTGCCGTCAGGCCTATGATGATGCATTGGCATTGCTGTCCGGATTCAGTAATGCCGGCGGCCGGTTCGTGATCCACTGCTATGCAGGGAATCAAGATGATGCCCGGAAATTTCTGGATATGGGCGGATACTTCGGAGTCACCGGGATGTATACATTCAAAGCCGCGCACAATATCCGGGAAACGATCAGCATCATTCCGGATGACCGTCTGCTTATAGAAACCGATTCCCCGTATCTTGCTCCGGTACCGTACCGGGGCCGGAACAACACCCCGGGGATGGTGGCTCTGGTTGCCGCCAGTCTGGGAGCTTCCCGGCAGCTGCCGCCGGAAGCCTCGACAGCATTATTCACCGCCAATGGCAAACGTTTTTACCGGATAAAGGAGTGAAGTAAAGATGATTTTTCTGCTGGAATTGATTGCCGGAGTGATTATTGCCGGAGCTGTGGCGATATTCTTTTACCGGGCAGATACCGGAAATATTGAGAAGTTGGAAAAGTTGTGCCGCAACCGTAATATCGGTTTGTTTTTCACGCTGCCGTCGGCTCTGTTATGTGTGCCGCTGGCAATCCCGGTTTCTCCGGAGTTCCTGCTCCGGTGGCTTTGGATAACCGCAGTGGTTTTACCGGTTTTATGTTATTTTTATATAGACAGTTATGCCTCCAGAGGTTTTTCGTTTTTCCTGATTCTGCTGGCGTATGATATCATACACGGCACCTTTGAATTACACACTCCCGGTGCGCCGGTCATTGCGGTGGCGGCAATGCTCTGGGGCATTGCCGGTATCTGTTTTGCAGCCAGACCCTGTCTGATCCGGGATCTTTTCCGTTGTGCAGCTGCTTCACGCCGGTGGAAGTATTTCCTGACCGGGGGCGCAGCGGCAGTTTCGCTTATGTCATTATATGTGTTGCTCACCACTTTATTTGGAGTATCTGCCTGATGAAATCCTACTTCCGCAAAGAAATCGATGCCATTGCCGGTTATGTTCCCGGAGAACAGCCGAAACTGGCCAACCTTATCAAACTCAACACCAATGAGAATCCTTATCCACCCTCGCCGCAGGTAACGGAAGTTCTGCGGAATTTCGATCCGGACCGGCTGCGCCGTTACCCGGACCCGACGGCAGATGCTTTGCGTGAATTATTCGCCGCGTCAGTGGGTATGAAACGGGAAAATATCATCATCGGCAACGGTTCAGATGATCTGCTGACCATGATTTTCCGCGCCTTTACTTCACCGGAATTGCCGGTGGCAATATTTGATCCGACCTATTCGCTCTATCCGGTACTGGCAGCCATGCAGGGAGCCAAAGTAATAAAGATCGCACTTGACCGGGAAAATTTCTCTTATCCGGAAGATGCCGTCAGCCGGGCGGGTAACGCCAATTTGCTGATCATCACCCGTCCCAATGCTCCGACCGGAAATTGTGCTTCGCGGGAACTGGTACGACAGATCTGCCGGGATTTTGACGGGATAGTTCTGATCGATGAAGCATACAGCGACTTTTCTTTGGACAACTGTGCGGATCTGGCGGCGGAATTTGACAATGTACTGGTCATGAGAACATTTTCCAAAGGTTCATCGATGGCCGGTCTGCGTCTGGGATACGCCTTTGGCAATGAAAATCTGATCAACGGTCTGATGAAGCTGAAAGATTCCTACAATGTCGATATGCTTTCCCAGGAACTTGCCAAAGCCAACTTTGTGGACCGCGCCTACCGGGAAAAGTGTGTCCGGCAAATCGTCAGTGACCGGGAAAAACTGGCGACAGACCTGACCGCGCTGGGCTTCAAAGTCATTCCCAGCAGTACCAACTTTCTTTTTGCCGCACCGCCGGATGGAGATGGAGAAGGATGTTTCGCCGCCTTGCGTGAAAAGGCAGTCATTGTCCGTTACTTCCCCGGCGAAATAACCGGACGATACCTCCGGATCACCATCGGCACTCCCACTGAAAATGCCCGGCTGCTCGAAGTGCTGAAGGAACGTTTCGCCAAATGAAAAAATTACTGCTTGCCATCATCACCGCTGCCGCAGCAGCCACCGCAACAACCACCGCAGCAGCGGAAGAGTTGCGACTGATCGATGCCACCGGCGGTGCAGAATTGACCATTTTGATGCAGGCAGCAATGCAGTTGACCGGCGGCAGTGAAAATACTGCCGTTTCCATGCAGAAATCGGTTCCCTCCAAAGCTCTGCCCATGCTGGAATCCGGCCGGGCCGACGCGGTGATCCTGGATCACCGTTTCGCCGGGAAATATCAGAATATCGCCCTGGCCGCCGATGCGCTGGCGATTTGTGCCAGCACTGCCAATCCGGTCAGGGATCTGACGGTCAGGGATGTTCAGGAAATAATTACCCTGCCCCGGCCGACATGGAAAAAATATATCAACTGGGATGAAGATATCCAGCGGATAGCGATAAAACCCGGGCGGCCGGGCGGAACATTGCTCTACCGGATATTCGGCAAACAGGAGTTCCCGCAGGAGATTTTCCGGGTGACAACTCCGGACAGCGGATTTGCATTTGTCAACAGTGCTTCGCTTTTCTTTGTCAACTTCAGAACAGAACTGCCTTCCAATATCAAAATGGTCAGGATCAATGGCGTTTATCCTACCGGAGCCGACATCCGGGCCGGACGTTATCCGCTGGCGGTAAAATATGTGATCGCTTTTAAAAGTGAACATCCTCTGTTGAAAAAACTGATAAATAAAATTTCCACAGAAAATATCTGGCAGCGGCAGATGCAGGATTCCGGGCTGCTGGTGCTGCTGGAAAAACCTGTCCGGGAGGCAGAGCAATGAAAAAAGAACGGAAACTCCGCTTGCGCCGCATCGCCGAAAAAGCCGCCCGACGGCGGCAGAAACGGGAGGGGGAAACGATTTGCGGGATCATTCATATGACTCCGGCCGGATTCGGATTTCTCTCTCCGGAAACCGGAAATGAAAAGGGCGATGATATCTTTATCCCCGCCAAATTCACCGGCTTCGCTCTGGATGGCGACCGGGTAAAGATCAAACTGCTGCCGCCGCGCAAAGGCCATCCGGAAGATTCTGAACGCGGGCCGGTGGGCAAAGTACTGGAAATACTGCACCGTTCCCGGGAAAGTTTCGTCGCGGAACTGCTTCCCGGTTCATTTGTTTCACCATTGAATACCAGACTGCCGGAAATCGTTTCCATCCGGGG
Organism: Lentisphaeria bacterium; assembly: GCA_017628235.1. Taxonomy (GTDB): domain Bacteria; phylum Verrucomicrobiota; class Lentisphaeria; order Victivallales; family Victivallaceae; genus UBA1784. The sequence goes on from JAGBZM010000061.1 coordinate 27,594, forward strand.
CAGCCGTCACGGCGCGCAGCGGGGAGATTGGGTCAAAGTAAAATGCATTACTGACCGGGACGGAGAATTGACCGGCACCATCAGCGAAGTCATCGGACAGGCCGGAAATATCTCCGGAGATCTGGATGCGATCATGGCCGAATTTGATCTGCCGGGAAAATATACTGCCGCAGAGGAGGAGGAAAGCAGCCGGATAATTCCGGCGGAAATCGCCCGCAAAGATTGCCGGAACCTCTTTGTCCTGACTATCGACCCATTTGATGCCAAAGACTTTGACGATGCATTATCCATTGAAAAATCCGATGACGGCAATTTCATCGTCGGCATCCATATTGCCGATGTGGCGGCCTATATCCGGCCCCGGGATAAATTCGATCAAAGTGCCAGACGCCGGGCATTCAGCTGCTACCTGCCGGGACGGACACTGCCGATGCTGCCGGCGCAGCTTACGGCCAAAATCAGTATGCAGCAGGGAGTGAATTCTCTGGCGCACAGTGTCTTTCTCACCGTTTCACCGGAAGGTAAAATTCTCTCCGGGAAACGTGAACACACTCTGATAAAAGTTTCCCGGCGACTGGATTATGATGAAGTTCAGAATTTTCTGGATTCCGGAACCGTCCCGGAAAACTGGCATGAGAATACTCCGGAAACGTTGACCATTCTGGCACAAGTGGTCGGCAAAATGCGGGAATACCGGGCCAAAACCGAAGAATTCATCGACCTGCCGCTGCCGGAAGTCCGGGTGATCTGTGATGAAAAGACCAATACCGTCACCGGTATCGAAAAACGCATATCCCGTCCTTCCGAACAGCTGGTCGAGGAATGTATGCTCGCCGCCAATCAATTCGTCGGACGGGAACTGCCGCAGAAATCAGTAGCCGGCATTTACCGTATCCATCCGGAACCGGAACCGGAAAAAACACTGGAATTTTCGGAAACCATGCATGAAGCATTCAATCTGCCGACCGGAGATATTTCCGACCGGAGTTACTGCCGGCAATTTATTAATTCCCTGCCGGATGATGCCAATAAAAGTCTGATCCTCAGTATGCTGCTGCGTTCGCTGGCCCGGGCTTCATACAGTGTCAGAGGCGATTTACACTTCGCTCTGGGCAAAACCTTTTATGCGCATTTCACCAGTCCGATCCGGCGGTATACTGATTTGACCGTCCACCAACAGCTCTGGAATCTGGACAGCGGCAACCGTACCCGCAATGCTTCAGCACTGGAGGGGGTCGCAGATTACTGTTCTGCAGCCGAAGAAAATATTGATGCCGCCTGCTTTGCCGCCAATGACCGCTTGAAATTGCGGATCGTGGAAGAGGTCATCTCCCGGGAACCGGGAAAGATGTTTGACTGTACGGTGATCCGGATACTTAATTCCGGAATCCAAGTGGAACTGCCGGAATATGCCCTTACTGCGTTTGTCAATTACGGTGACCTGCGGAAAACCGCTTCCATGTTCCGGATCGGAGAATCACTCCCCGTCCGGGGAGACCGGTTGAATTTTGCCGGGAAACGCAATTAATTGCAGTGAATTCCAGATATTGTGGTAAATAACATAAAATACCAATGCAAGCACCGGTGCGCCGCCGGAATACTCCAGCGCGAGAAACAGGGCAAATGTGGTATTTTTCTGCCCGAGCATCTGCGATGATTCCCGGCGGAAACGCCGGGTGACCAGAAAACCGGAAACGAAGTTTATAACACAGGAAATCAGCGCGATCAAAGCCGGAGCGAGGATCATCTGCCATGTGCCGCCGCATTCATCCAGATACCCCCGGGCGACCGCCACAATGATAAAAAGCGACAGCGACCACAGCGAGAGGGAAAATATTTTCAATTTTTTTCCGGCACTGCGGACCGCCGGAAATATCCGGCACACACCCTGTGCCGCCAGCAGTGGCAGAACAATCACTTCCGTCAGAGAACGGAAGACCGCAAAGAAAAAATCCGCATGCAGATTCCCGGTCACCAGCGGCAATAAAAACAGCAGCGACACAGAAATACCGATATTACTGATCACAAATGCGGTCAGAGCAAAACCGATACTGCCGCCAAGCAGTGAGACCACCACCGATGAAGCTGCTGCCGTCGGCGCAATGCCGGTGAAAAACGCCGGTTGCGCCCAGGAATCACAATCGATGCTCTTCAGGACAAAGAACGGTATGATCCCCAGCAGGATATTCATTGCCAATAATATCCAATGTTCTTTACGGGGCTTCAAATCCGCCGGACGGATCTGCAGGGCATTGATGAATATCATCACACACAACGCCCATTTGATCAAGTTATACGGCGGCAGAGCCAACACCCGGACACCGGGAAAACACATTCCCAGCACCAAAGGAACAGTCAGCATCGCCGGACGGATCAGTTTTTTCATTACTTCAGACCTGCACACCAGCTTATCAGGGACAAAACGGGCGGCAAATTTGCCGCCCGTTCCGATTGATCGCTCTTTTAACTTACTTGATGAAAGAGGTCAAATCTTTCACGCCGCCATCTTTGATGGAGTTGTAAACCGCATCACCGATGGAAATGGCACGCAATCCGTCAACCGATTTGGCGAGGATATCAAATTTACGGGCAGGATCTTCACCGAGGAAGATATCTTCCCGGATCAGGGGATCGCCGCCGCCGTGACCGCCTTCGCCGGCCGGGACATTGATCCGTTCACGTCCGCCGAAAATGGGGAAGTAATCGATATACTGTCCGCCCTCATGGAATTTGGGCAGCGCAGCACCGCCGGCACCACCGAATTCCTGAGTTTCCAACCGGCCCCGGGTTCCGTTGATGGAGAGATTGTAACCCTCATACGGAGTGGAGAAGTTGGCAGAATAGTTCAACAGTGCGCCGTTACGGTATTTGACATTGACGACAAAGGTGTCGTAAATATTGATCTGGGAGTCAAACATGCACATGTGCGGACTGTAGTTGGTGTATTTGGGTTCTTTACCATCAAACGCATTGATATGGTCATCCGCCGCAAAGATGGAGGAGTTCCGGGTCGCCCAGCGCGCTTCATAGGGACAATTCATAAGTTCGGTACAGGTGGTGCAATCGCGGCCGTCAACTTTGGAAGGATTGAATTCTCCGTCCGGACCGAAGTGGTTGAGCGCGCCGAAAGCGTGGACCTGTTCCGGAATGCCGTCGATCCACCAGTTGACCAGGTCAAAGTGGTGGCTGGATTTGTGGATGGACAGACTTCCGGAATTTTCGCGCATACGGTTCCAGCGGTGGAAATAGCTTGAACCGTGTTTGATATCGATGTACCAATTCAAATCGACATGAGTGACGCGACCGATTTTGCCGTCCAGGATAAGCTCACGCAATTTGCGGTGAATCGGATTGTAACGGTAGTTGAATGTGCAGATGACTTTGCCTTTGGACTTGGCTTCCGCTTCCATCACGCGCAAAGCATCGGCAGTATTGGTGGTCATCGGTTTTTCACAAACAACTTCCAAGTCATGCTCCAAACCGGCGACGATGTACTTCACATGAGTGCAGTCCATGCTGACAACCAACAGGGCATCAGGTTTGGTTTCAGCGAGCATTTTCTCAAAATCTTCCGCCATATATTCAGGCACATTCTGGGCTTCGGGAACAGCCTCTTTGCAGACCTTAAACCGCAGCGGGTCAATGTCGAGCAGACCGACCAGCTCGGCGCAATGTGAAAATTTCTGGCACATGGGGGCGATATAAGAGTAGATCGCCCGGGCGGAAACACCGCAGACTGCATAACGTTTTTTTGCCATTTTTATCCTCCTTGTTATAAGATACGGGCAAAGTAAAAATACTTTACAAACGTGTTTGCTATAAAATACACCTTATTCTTTATTTTTTCAATGTCATTGTCGGAAAAATAAATTATTTTGCTGTTTTTCGTAAACCCCGTCAGTAAAACATCGTATTTAATATAATTCCCCGGAGAAATTTTACAATGTTTGAAACTATAAAAAAGATGTGAAAAAGTTATGGAAGGATGAAGTTTCAAACTGCAGCTGAAAAATCAATTTCCTCTGCCGATCCGGCAGATTATGAAGCTGCTGTTCTCCTCCGGTTCGCCGCCGGAAAAGTCCACATCCCTGGCTTCGACCGCCAGAGGTTTACTCTCCTCGATGAACCATGACTTCCCGGCAGCCTGCCGGAAAAGGGGAATATCGGTTTTCCGAATAATGATTTTTGCATCTCCGGTTGGAATCTTGTCCAGTGCCGCGACAAGCTCATCCGGAGATGAAGCTGCGGTGAATTTTCCCGGCAGATTCATGTAATACCGGGCTACTGCCGATGGAGCAGCTGTAAAAAAGATGATCTCCTGCGGCGGCAGAGAACGGCATATTTCTCCGCACTTCTCCCAGAATGGACGCCCGGTACGATAACGGGTCAAAGCCGGTGTGGCAACCGAAAACGCCGCCGTCATCAGTACAGTCCCGGCCAGAATGTAACCGCCCCACACACCCGAAATACCGCTTACTCTCTCCACCGCACTGGAGGCCCCGGTATCAAATACGATCAATCCCAATCCAAGTATACCCAATACCGGCACTCCGAATATGATCCACAACGGAGGCGGTGCAGAAAAAACCATCTGCCACAGCGGCCAGGTAACGATCACCGCCACCATCAGCGAACAGAGCAGACTCATTAAATACTTCATCGCCATATTGACCACAGTACTCCATGATTCAACCCCGAGTGTGCCGGTGATCCCGGATGCTCCCAGAATCAGGAAAAACGGCAGTTGGCAAAGCTGATATTCCCATCTCCGGCCGGGATAGACCGCAGTACAGCAGAAAATCAATACCGCCCCCAGCAGAAACCTGCGGTGTTCATCAGAAAGTTCCCGGTATTTGCGGATGATTCCGGCCAGCGCAACCACCACCGGCAAGGTCCAGGGCAGCAGCAATCTGCCCCAGTTGATCCAGCCTTTGAATATATTTTGCGATGTGCCGGGATAGACCGCAGTATGCCATGATCCGGCCATCGTCTCTTTCAACAGTTCCCATACCCGTTCCGGATACTCTCCGGGCAGTACTCCCGGAAAGCTCACGGCCGCAGTCAGCAAACTGCCGGCAAGCACCGCCGCAAGCAACAACGCCGGCAGCGACTGCCAATGAAACACCGCCCGCCGGCAACCGGTAAAAGTCATAAAAAAGATACCAGGCAGCAGCAGAATGTAGTGCATACCCCAGAATGCGCCCCCCAGCAGCAGTACCGTAAGAAATAATCCACGCCACCAGAAATGCATCCGGGCATTGCGAAGCAGTACCGCACTCCATACCCCCCAGGCGGCAAGCAGCATGAAGCTGCCGGCAAAACGCCCCCAGTAAATAAAACCGTATGAACCGGTAAGCATCCAGGCACCGCAGCACATGATCCGCCAATCAAAAAAATCTTCCGCCAGAATCATCGTACCGCCCAACAGCAGCAATGCCGCGATCACCGATAATAACCGGCAGGAAAATTCATTGTTCCCGAATACCGCCGCCGGTAAAGTGGAAAGATGCGCGAACCACTTGACCTGCCCATTGCCCGGCTGCCATTGAGAATGTACTTGAAAAATATCAGTATGATTCAACAACAACCGCAACGTTTCCGCCGTATCCCCCTCCCCGCTGAGCAGAGCATTGCGCCCGAGTAGAAACAGCAGAATAAAACCGGCACACAGAAATATCAACCATACCGTGCGCCGTAAAGGAGTTGTATCCGGAGCAAAATCAAAGGCCGGCAGATTCAGGTTCATCATTTTGCAGTACTCTTCCGGCTTTCAGCTTTAACGGCTTCCCAACAGCTGTCCATCTCATCTGGCAAAAGGTCACTCAATTTTTTGCCTTCCGCAGCCAGCTTTGTCTCCATCGCCCGGAAACGGTTTTCAAACTTCAGATTTGCCTTGCGCAACAATTCTGAAGCATGACTCCGGTTACGGAACCGGATCAGATTGACCACCGCAAAGAGCAAGTCGCCCAATTCTTCATCGATGTGTTCGTCATCTTTCTGAGCCATTGCCTCGCGCACTTCTGCAGTTTCTTCCGCGATCTTATCGATCACAGCCTCCGCCGAATTCCAGTCAAAACCGGTTTCCGCCGCCTTTTTCTGCAACTTCTCGGCCCGGTCCAACACCGACAGAGAGAGTTTCACCTGGTCCATCAAAGACTCCTGCTGCGGCCGGTCAGCGTGTTCGGCGGCTTTGATACGCTGCCACAACGCAGCAACTTCAGCGGCATTTTCCGCCCGGGAATTTCCGAAAACATGGTCGTGACGGCGGATCATTTTGTAGATAATATTACGCCAGACATCGGCAAGTGTGAATTCACCGTTTTCTTCAGCGATCACCACCTGAAACAGCAAATTCATCAAAACATCGCCCAACTCCTCGCAGATATTGGGAACATCCTCGCGGTCAATTGCATAGATCAATTCGGCACATTCACCATCCAGATGACGCGCCAGACTTTGCCGGGTCTGTTCCCGATCCCAGGGACAACCGTCAGGTGCCCGCAAACGGCGGAGTACCGCCATCAATGAATCTGCTTCCGGAGGATAAACCGTACTCATCAGAAAGAGAATCCGACATTGAAGTGGATCCGGAGCTTGCGCCGGACATTCTCCTGTCCAACCACCACCGGATAAGCCAGATCCAACCGCAACGGAGCCTGGATCATCGGCAATTTCAACCGGAAACCATAACCGACACCCACATTCATCGAACTGAAATCCATGCTGTACGCATTATCCCAGGTGTCTCCGGCATCCACAAACGCCGCACCGCGCAACGGCCCCCAGATCGGATGCGAAATTTCCGCATTCAACAGCAGCATGGTCTGGCCGCCGACATTACAGCCATTGACCATCTTGCCGATATCCCGGTAACCGAATCCGCGCACCGAACCGCTGCCGCCGAGGAAATATCTTTCGTACAACGGCACTTCATCCCGGTAATTGAATCCGGTAACCACTCCGATTTTCGCACCGAGCGACACCACGATCGCCTTGTCAAAGAAACTGTAGTGGTAACTGCCTTTGGCTTCCATCCGGAAAAAGTTTTCACTGGAACCGAATATTTTGGGAGAAATTGATCCGAAAAGGTTAAGATAGTATCCTTCGGTGGGATCAACCATACTGTCCCGGGTATCGCGACTCAGCATCAGCGAGAACTGGCTGACCCGCGACCAGCGGTCAAATCCATGATCATTCAGATATCCCCGGATACGGTCATTGATATTATGCACATGGACAACCTCAAATTTGTACCCGGCGGCAATGGTGGTGAAATCATCGAATATTTTGCGCTGCAGCGATGTTCTCACCCCGATGTGTTCCTCATCCCAGTCATCGTATTCCGAAGTGGTCAGGTAACTGGACAACTCAAAGCGCAACGGCAGATCAAACAGCCAGGGTTCCACAAAGTCAATATTGAATCCGGCATCATCGATACCGTAGATCCCCTGCACCCGCATCCGTTGACCGCCGCCATAAAACCAGTTGCCCGGATTGGTGATATCGAAGTTATTGGTGGACACCTCCACCATTCCGAAAAAGCTGTCCACATCCGATGCACCGGCACCGATACGGAAGTTGTAGCGGTCGGGTTTCTCTTCGACCGTGATCCGGATATCTTTCTCGTTAAGTGCATCGGCATTGACCGCTTCCGCCTCGACTTTGGTAAAATATCCCATGCCCATCAACCGCTGGCGGCTGATTTCGATCCGCCGTTTGGTCACCGGATCACCGGGCTGGATCGCCAGTTCCCGGCGCAGCACTTTCTCTTTGGTGGCGGTGTTGCCGATAATATCCACATTACGGACAAAATATTTACGGCCTTCGCTGATCTGAAAATCGACAGAAACTTTATGATTCGGATAATCTGCCGCCAGTACCGGACGCACCGTCAGGTCACTGTAACCATCGGCATCGTAGAGCGCGCTGATCGTACGGACCGAATCATTCTGGCCGCTTTGCGAATATATTTCCCCGGACTTCAAACGCACCAGCGGCAGCAATTTTGCCGTTTCCAGTTTTTCATTGCCGCTGACGGTAATTTTATCCATGACATACGGTTCACCCTCCTCGATAACAAAATGCAGGTCGACAAATTCCGGATCAGCTGCCGTCGGCGTCAATTTGATATCTTTCACTTTAAAATCCAGATAACCTTTGTCAAAGTACAACTCGCGCAGCCGCGCCCGGTCGGTCTCCAATTCCGCCCGGTCAAGCAGACCGTGATTGAGAAAATTATTGATAAACGGCAGCAAATTCCAGTAACTGTAACTGTTGTACATCGCTGAACGCAGTTCACGTTCTTTGAAAGCCGTCACGCCCTCAAAGGTGACATTGTGAACTTTCAGCCGGAGATTCTCCTCGATCCTGACAGTCACGATCACTCCGCCATTGCCGTCCGGAATAGTCGCCGGCAGGGAAATAACCGCATCGGAGTAACCTTTTTCATGATAAAATTTACGCAGATTTTCCACCGACTGACTCAAAGCCTTACCATTCAACCGGTCACCGTCTGCAATGAGCAGACAACCCTGCAAGTCCTTGGTGGAAAACTTTTTATTACCCTCTATTTTGAATACTGAAATCACCGGTGAGGGAGTTATTTTGTAAATAATTTCGATTTTTCCGTCCGGCATGGTCCGGAACTCGGACACCGCATCGGAAATTTTTCCGGTATTATAAAGACTTTTCAAATCTTCATCCATGTGAGCCGCACTGAATTCCATCCCCGGCCGCAAACGCAGAGCCACTTCCAGCAAATCAGTGGGGACCGGATTTTTTCCATCCTGAACAAATTTTACGGAACCGACTTCCGCACCATTGACGACCGCCGTCAAAACCAGCACCGGCAGCAGCAGTATCCGATTGAACCAACACTTAATCATTTCACGCTCTCCCCACATTTAATCTCACTGTCCGTCACTGCCGGGAGCAAATTCCCGGTTGACCGGCGGAGCAGCCTCAAACAACATTTTTGAAGGATAAAAATTCAATTTGACCGTACCGATCTTTCCGTTACGGTTCTTTTCCACGATCAATTCCGCTTCGGTGGATGCGCCGTCAGCGATATTTTTGGCATCATCCCGGTTGCGGTGCAGAAATGTCACAATATCAGCATCCTGCTCAATCGCACCGGATTCACGCAGGTGCGCCAGTTTCGGGCGGGCATTGGCACTGGTATTTTTATCGATCTCACGGTTGAGCTGGGCAAGAACCAGCACCGGAATATTGAGATCCTTGGCCAATTTTTTTATGCCCCCGGATATCTCTGCAACCTCCTGCTGCCGGCTGTCCACCCGGGCATCAGCATGCATAAGCTGTAAATAGTCAATAACTATCAACTGAATATCATGTTCGTTTTTCAATCTGCGCGCTTTGGCACGCAATTCAGAAATCGTCAAACCGCCGGTCGGATCGATAAATAAATTCGCATTGCGGATATTGGCGGCGGCGGTGGTCAATTTCACCATATCCGAATCATTGAATGTCCCGTTCCAGAAAACACTTTCCGGGATTCCAGCCTCGGTGCAAAGCAGACGGCGGGCGATCTGACTGTCAGTCATTTCCAAGCTGAAGAATGCTACCGGCCGCCGTTTTTCCCCCTTGATCGCCACATTGGAAATAATATTCAAACCCAGCGTGGTTTTACCGATGGACGGACGGGCGGCAAGCACAAACATTTCCCCTTTTTTCAACCCGCCGGTAAAATCATCCAGCGGCGTGTATCCGGTGGGTATACCCACTTCGATCCGGTGATCCTTGATATCCATAAGCATCTGAAACTCCTGCGCCACCAGTTGACGCAGATCACGGATCGCTTCAGTTGCTCCGGAAGTACGGATATTGTAAATATCGGTTTCGATCTCCTCGACCAGTTTATCGGGGTCGGCATCGTTATCGAAACACTTCATCAACGCTCCGGAACAGGCATCTATCATCCGGCGGAGCATTGCCAGATTACGGAGAATTTCGCACCACGACTCAATATTCACGGTGGTGGCAATGGCGGCATAGATCTCCGCCAGATAGAGTTCGCCGCCGGCAGCATCAAGTTTATCCGACGCTTTCAACTTCTGGGCGACACTCAAAAGATCCGGTGCAGTACCGGCTTTGTGCAATTCAACTGCACTGACGAATATATTACGGTTGGCGGCACTGTAAAAAGCATCGCCGGTGGTGCCGAGTTTTTCAATAACTGTATCGACACAACTTTTCGGTTCGCGGAGAATGGCGGCAAGAACCGCCTGCTCCACTTTCAGATTATGCGGCTGCGCCCGGTCGGGCAAAATACCCGCCGGGCGTTTTGAAACAGAATTTTTTCCGTTAACTTCAGCCATAAAGAGCCTCTGCGGCAATTAACCGCGAACGACCCAGATTTTGACCGCAGCGGTAACTTCGGGGTGAAGTTTGACTTCCGCTTCGAAGCTGCCGAGCATTTTGATCGGCGGATCGATAAGAATGCGGTTGTGTTCGACAGCATATCCCTGCGCTTTGAGTTCTTCGGAAACCATACGCGGAGTGACGGAACCAAAGAGCTGATCGTCTTCGGTGGCCTGCATCGCAATGGAAATTTCGACGCTGCTCAACTTTTCGGCCAGAGCTTTGGCGTTGGCCAGATCAGCGGCGCGGCGGGCGGCGATCGCGGCTTTGCGGGATTCGATCAGACGCAAAGTTCCGGGAGTCGCTTTGGCAGCAAGCTTGTTGGGGATAAGAAAGTTTCTGGCATAACCGGGGGCAACACGCACCTCATCACCGGCCAGACCGAGATGTTCGACATCATCCAAAAGAATAAGATTTACATAAGCCATAGGTAAATACCTCCAAATAGTTCTCTTGTGGTTTCTTTTCAGTAGACCAGCGAGAGCATCCGCGCCCGTTTGATGGCGATGGAAAGCATTTTCTGGTGATCCAGACAATTGCCGGTGATGCGGCGGGGCATGATCTTGCCTTTTTCGGTCTGAAATTTCATCAGAGTTTCAGCGTCTTTGAAATCAATGTAGCGGACTTTTGCCTCACAGAAGCGGCAAACCTTGGGTTTTGCAGCCGCACGACGACGGCCGCCCTGTCTTTTCTGACCCTGCATGGGAATCCTCTCTTTTCTTTATTTTAACACACGTTTTTATTATTGTCAACTGTTTTTCAGAACGGGATATCATCTTCCGGAATATCCTGCACCCCTTCCGGGAAACCGGGTTCCGGCATCGGAGGAGCATCCATCTGGCGGGGCGGCTGCGCGCCGGCGGCCGGGGGCGGAAAACCATGATTCTGGTAATTGCCCTGCGGGAAACCGGACTGCTGATAGCTGCCCTGCGGATAGCTGTTCTGCGGATAAGCCCCGGAAACCGGAGCATCATCTTTACGGCGGTTCATAAATTGAACATTTTCCGCAAGCACCCGCAACTTGGAACGCTGACCGCCGCCATTGCGGTCCTCCCAGGTGTCAAGCTGCAGTCTGCCCTCGATCATCACCTGAGAACCCTTGGAAAGATACTGGCGGCAGTTGTTGGCAACTTTGCCCCAAACCACCACATCGACGAAACAGGTCTCTTCCTGCTCCTGACCGTTGCTGGTAAAACGGCGGCTTACAGCGAGCCGCAGATCGCAGACGCTCTGACCGTTGGGGAAGCCCCGCAAATCGGGGTCGCGGGTCAGATTTCCCAGAAGAAAAACCTTATTCAGCGAAGCCATGATAATCTCTCTTTCGTTCTAAATTTTATAACAATTTTTTGCAACTTATCCGTTTTATTCGAAACGCAGCGGTTCGGCATTGTCCGCGCCTTCCGGACGGTCATAGATCAGCGTCATGCTGCGCAGAACCTGCTGGTCCAGATGGTACTTCTCGCGGATGGCGACCAGTTTCGCCGGGTCCAGCGTAAAGATGAAGTCGAAGTACAATCCGGCACGCCGTTTGTCGATTTCATAGGTAAATTGTTTGCGTCCCATTTCAACGGTCTTTTCGATTTCGCCGCCGAGAGATTTGATCAACTCCGCGAAACCATTGCAGAAAGCAGCACCGTTGTCATCCGTCTTGCGGATGTCCAGAATGAATACAGATTCGTATTTTTTCAAAATAAACCTCTTTTCTTTGATGGCTTTTTTTACTTTGTTTCAGTATCGTTCTTTTCTGCGGCATTGAATTTATTCATTGCCGCTGTCATTCCGGCACCGAGGATCGTTTTCACCGCCTCGGCGGCCCGGCTGATTGCCAATGCAAAGGATTTTTCCTCATCGCCCTCAAAACCGCTTAACACATAGTCGGCAGTTTTGCCTGCTTCCGGCCGGCCGATGCCGACCCGGAGCCGTTTGAATCCGGCACTGCCGAGTTTGGCAATGATTGATTTCAAACCGTTATGCCCGCCATCAGAACCTCCCTGCCGCAGCCGTAATCTGCCCGGTGCCAGATCCAGATCATCAGAAATGACCAGGATCTCTTCCGGCTTGATCTCCAGCCGCCGGCTCAGAGGAGCTACGGCATCGCCGCTGGCATTCATATAGGTCAGCGGCATCTGCAAAACCAGCGTCCTGCCCCGGTAACGGCCGGTAAAGACGTTACTCTCAGCAGTATGACTCATGGTAAATCTCCCGGTGGGAAACTCCGCCAGAAGTTTCTCGATCACCATGAATCCGGCATTGTGGCGGGAATTGGCATATTCCGATCCCGGATTACCCAATCCGACGATCAGTTTTATGCTGCTTCCAGCCTGCACTGCCATAGAAAAACCCTTTTGTCAATCAGCATTGTTCCGGAGCAGATACTCCGGGAACGGAACTTACTTTTTCGCCTTCTCCGCAGCGCGGGCTTCGGCTTTCTTTTCATTGATGGCTTCCGGCTCAGCGGAACCCTCTTCAGCGACACTGTCAGCAGTCGGCAGCACAACGTGGAAGACGATTTCACCGGCTTCCAAACCGCGAACTTTGACACCCTCGGGCAGAACCAGATCCGCAACAGTCAGCACGTCACCGACTTTCAAATTGGTAACATCGACTTTGATCTGATCGGGCAGCACATCCGGACGGCAGGTCACGGGCAATTCGTGGACTTCCTGCTCCAGAACACCGCCGTGAGAAGCTCCGTAGCAGTCACCGAATGCGTGAAGCGCGACGGCGGCATGGATCTCCTCGGCCATATCGACTGCCATGAAGTCGATGTGGTAGACGTAATTTTTCAGGTGGTTGAACTGAACTTCCTTGACAATGGCGGGAATCTCTTTGCCATCAACGCAGATGGTGTAGAGACTGGCTTTCTTGGCGTAAGCAACCTGCCATTCTTCGGTTTTCAGTGTGACGGCGATGGATTCTTTTCCGCGACTGTAGATGATCGCCGGGATGAATCCCGCTTTACGGAGACGGCGCGAGGCGTTATCTCCGAACTCGCTTCGCGGCTGGGCCGCGATCACATTCTCTGCTTTGCTCATGGATTTCCTTTCGCTTTTATTTTTGGAGAATTGTTGTTTTACTTACTATTAATATATCAGTGCCCGGCTGTGTAGAACAGGGGCGAAACCGATTTACCTTCATGGATACGACGGATGGCCTCACCGAGCAGCGGAGCAACACTGACGGTACGGATCTTACCGTTAAGCGTGTCGATATTGGGCACTGCGTCGGTGGTGATAAGCTGCTCGATCTCCGGAGTATTGAGCAATTTTTCCTTACCGATACCGCTGAGCAGGCAGTGAGAAACGGCTGCGTAAACCTTGGCCGCGCCGTGCGCCTTGAGAATTTTGGCTGCTGCACAGAGAGTACCGGCGGTACTGGTCATATCATCGGTAATCACGCAGATACGGTCCTTGACATCACCGACCAGGTGGCTGGAAGCCACTGTGGTGGCGTTGATCCGGCGTTTGGTGACGACCGCGAACCCGGCGGAAAGCATATCCCCGTAAGCCATCGCCATTTTAGTGCTGCCTGAATCCGGAGCCACAACCACACCGTTATCACCGATAAGTTCTTTCAAATACGGCACGAGAACCGGACGGGCATAAAGATGATCGACCGGAATATCGAAAAAACCCTGGATCTGCTGAGCATGAAGATCCATCGTCAAAATCCGGTCAGCTCCCGCGCAGGTAAGCAGATTGGCCACCAGTTTGGCGGTAATGGGAACACGCGGTTTATCTTTGCGGTCCTGACGCGCATAGCCGAAATACGGCAGCACGGCGGTGATCCGGGCGGCACTGGCGCGTTTGGCGGCATCGATCATAATGAGCAGCTCCATCAGATTTTCATTGGATGGAGTGCAGGTCGGCTGGATAAGAAACGCATCTGCCCGCCGTACATTCTCCTCGAACTGAACAAATATCTCACTGTCGGGAAAATGGGTGATATGCACTTTGCCGAGACTTGCACCGAGATAGTTTGCGATGTTCTGCGAGAGTTCCGGATGTCCGCAACCGGAATACAGACAAATGTGTGTTGCTTCTGCCAATTTCATTTTTTGCCCTGTTTATTTATATTTTGCCTGCCGCAAAACCTCAGGGTGGAAATGGCGCAAAAGCGGTGTCGCTCAAGCGGTCATGACCGGAAACCTCATGGTTCGGCGGAACGGAAAAACTCAGCCGGGATTCATCATTCCGATGAATCAAGATTTCAAAACTTTACTAACAAACATCTTAATATAGCACGCCAAAGCCTGTTTGTCAATAGCGCAAAGCAGTTTTTTTGCAATTCCCCCGGATGCCGGACCGCATCTCCGGCATCCGCATACGCGGTTTCATTCAGGCATTGATCCGGTCATTTTCCAACCGCAAAGCTTCCAATTCCATCGCCCGGTTTTCCCAGCGGGATTCGGTGTCGGCGATCTCTTTATCCAGTGCGGCAAGTTCGCTGTTGAGTTTGGCAAAATCCACCTTTTCTCCGGAAGAAAGTTTGGCGACCAGCACTGATTTGCGGACAGACTGCTCCTCCAGGAGTGCTTCGAGCTTTTCCACATCCTTTTTCGCCTTATTCAACTCCCCCTGGATGGCACTGCGGGCCTGCGCCCGTGCCCGGCGACGCTCTTTGGCCGTAGCCGGATTCTCGCCGGGGACCGGAGAAACCGCTGTTACGGCATTCTGATTCAACGCCGCTGACTTTTCCAGATAGTAGTCATAATTACCGAAATATTTTTTCACTCCTGCAGGAGAAACTTCCCAGACGGTTCCGGCGACATTGCGGACAAATTCGATATCGTGACTGACCATTGCCACCGTACCGGTATAGTTCCGCAATGCCTCCTGCAGCAACTCTCTGGCGGCCAGATCCAGATGGGTGGTCGGTTCATCGAGGATCAGCAGATTGGGCGGATTGACAAAGATCCTCGCCATCTGCAATCTGATCTTTTCTCCTCCGGAAAGCACTCCGCAAGGCTTTTTCATTGCATCTCCGGAAAAACCGAATGACCCGGCGACATTTGCCACATTCGCCGTCGAAGCTCCGGCCGGCAAAGCAGATTTCACCGCATCATATACCGAGAGACGGTCATTGACCAATTCACCGAATTCCTGTGCCTGATAGCCCATCACGATATGATGCCCCGGCACCACTTTACCGGCGACCGGCTTCAACACCCCGGCCAGCAGCTTCAGCAATGTGGTTTTGCCCATGCCATTGTAACCGATCACCGCCAGTTTTTCTCCGGCAGCGATATCCATTGTCACGTTTTCAAAGAGCATTTTTCCCGGTTCATAGCCGAAACTTACTCCTTCAAATCTTGCCGCTTCCGCGCCGGACGGCGGCGGAGAAGGGAAACGGATAACTCCATGATAATCCAGCGATTCGGTCAACTTCACATCTTCGATGCGGTCAAGTTTCTTCTGCGCGCTTTTGGCGGCTGCCGCTTTGGTGCTTTTGGCCCGGAAACGGTCGATCATCCGTTCCAGCTGTTCTTTTTTATGATCGGCATTGCGTTTTGCGGCTTCCAGAGTGATTTTGCGCTGTTCCCTTTCGCGCCGGTAGAAATCATAATTTCCGGCATAGCGGGTAACGCTGCCGCGATTGACTTCCAATGTCACCGAAGCCAGTTTACGCAACAGAAAACGGTCATGCGAAATCAGCAGCAGTGTTCCCTGAAAGTTGGCCAGAAAACGGCACAACCACTCCACTGCCGGGATATCCAAATAGTTGGACGGCTCATCCAGCAGCAGTATATCCGGACGGGAAATCAGTACCCTGGCCAGTGCCGCGCGCATCTGCCAGCCGCCGGAAAATTCACTCAAAGGCACTTCCAGTTTTGATACCGGAAACCCCAGACTGGTCAAAGCCTGTTTAGCTTCCACATCCAGATGGTATGCGCCCAGATGCTCGATGGAACTCTGCAAAAATCCATGCCGTTTGAGCAACACCTCCAATTCGCCGTCATCTTCGCACACCGCCATGCGGCTTTCGACATCTTCCAATTCGGCAGAATACCGCTTCAATTCCGGCACGGCATCGGCGGTGAACTCCAACAGTGTCCGCTGCAGATCCGTTTCCGGAATGTGCTGGCGCATTATCCCCAAACGGCTGTCGCGCGGAATAACAATTTCCCCCGAATCCGGAACCACCTCTCCGGTAACCATCCCGAAAAGCGTACTTTTACCGGCACCGTTGGGGCCGACTACACCGACTCTTTCGCCGGTATTGATCCGGCAGTTGACATCTTTGAGGATGTACTCACCGGAATAACTTTTTGATATATTTCTGAAATCGATCATTTTCTGCCAACACTTTTTACCAGATAAACTTCGCCGGTCTGTCCGGGAGCTGCCCGGTTCACCGTCCGGGATACCGGATCGTAGAGCGTACCGTTATTCAGCCAGACCATCTGTCCGGCCGGTTCACTGCGGTAAAACGCCCCGCCTGCCGCATCCCGGCTCCACGCTTTGCGCAATTCCACCGGATAAGGCAGACGCCAGTTTCCCGGATGCTCCGCCGCCATTTTTTCCGCCTGCGCGAATTCCACCGGTACGGCATTCTGCTTTACGGTCAGATAAAATGCTGCCAGATCGCAGCGTACCGGTGCAGTTCCCGGAACCGGCAGCCGGTAATGATCGGCGGGGATCAGCTGCCGGTCATCGCCCTCCGGAACCGGCGGCAGAAATATTTTTTCATGACTTCCGGGAGTAAGGTACAACCGGAGCGAAATGCCGTTATCCAGCAGCAGCTGATACTCGCCGGCCGGCAAATCAAAAGACCGGCTGCCGGAGAATCCGGTTTTTTCTTCCGTGCCATCCGGATAACACAAAATCCCTGTGCCGGAGAAATTCTCTGAATCCAAAGTCAGAAAAGCGGTACGTTCATTGATCCGCCTGACCAGCGCAGCCAGTTCCCGGTCCGTCCGGCATGCTTCATCGAAAAAATCCAACCGGCGGCAGCGCGCCAGCACCTCTTCCACTTTTTCCGAATCGCGTGTGGCGATGGCCAGTTTCAATATATTCCGGTAGATACCGGGGGCGGATTCCCGGCTGAACCGCACAGTTCCGGAAGCCGACAGCCCACCCATTGAATCAAGTATGGAAAAATATTCCATCAAGGCCAGATTGGCCTGCAGCAAGAAATTTTTTTCCCGGATGGCGGCTTTCAGCAAATCGGCTATCAACATATTGTCATCCGCCCAGTGATGTACCATCGCCCGCCGGTAACTGTCATCGGCTATCCGCAGATTTATCTCTGCTGAACGCATCAGAGAACGGTCATGGGCATATTCAAAGACTCCCACTGCCATCCGGTGTACCAGCAGGGTCATCAGAGCCACCATCACCGCAATCGGGATCGCCGGATGGCGGCGGCACAGTTTGAAAAAACGGTAAATGACATTCGGTGAATACGCTTTAACCGCCCTGCCGTCGCGGAAATTGTAAAGATCCTGCAGCAGCTCCGTCACCGAGGAGTAACGCTCACTACGGTCAATTGCCATCGCTTTGCGGCAGATCGCCGCCAGTTCCCGGGGCAGATGATACCCTTTCGGCGGCCGCAGCGGCAAATAACGGCCGGAAGCGACTTTTTCCATCAGCACATCTTTATTCTGGGTCATATCAAATGCAGAAGCACGCCAGGTCAGGATCGAATACAGAATCATTCCCAGAGCATAAACATCGGTCAGAATGTCCGGCGATGACCGCTGACCGGTAACCAGCTCCGGAGCCATGAACGCCGGAGTTCCGGAAATCACATGCTTTTTCTCTTCCTGCGGATCACCGCCGATTTCCCGCGCCAACCCCCAATCCAGCACCAGCACTTCACCGAATGCCCCGATCATGATATTTGCCGGTTTCAGATCACAATGCAATATCTGCTTTTCATGAGCTGCCGCCACCCCGTTGCAGCCGGCGATGAATATATCCAGCAGCCGCCGCAGAGAATAATTTTTACGTGCTTCGGGATCTCCGTCATGCAACTTGCGGATGACTGTCTGCAAATTTTCACCGCTGATCCGGCGCATGGAAAAATATACGCCGTGATGTTCATTGACCCCCAGCTGGTGAACTGCCACGATATTCGGGTGGTCGATCCGGGCAGTGATCCGCGCTTCATTGACAAATTTCCCGATCAATTCCCGGTTGCACCGGAATGGTTCACGGAGCAATTTCACCGCCACCTGCCGCTGCAAAGTCGGATCATCGCCGCTGAATACCACCCCCATACCGCCCATGCCGAGCAGCTTCAAATTGTGGTATTCCGAACCATCTTCGCCGGGAAAGATACCGAAAGTTTTCCGCAATTCCCGGAAGTCAGCCACCACCGTCCCGTCGCCGGAAGCGGCAGGGATGGTTTGATCCGGAATTGTCGGTATGTCGGTATCACTCATCATCAGACTCACAATTTATCGTAACCCGGACGAACTTTTTTACGCAGTTCCCGCATTGCAGCGGCAAAGGTATTGAAATATTCATCCTGCGGGGTCTTGGTCAGAGGCACGATCACCGGCTGATCCCAACCGGCACCGGCATTTGCGAATAACGGCACACGCACTCCGGAAGCTCCGGCAGTCTGCATCCTTTCCGAAACGATCCCCACCAGTTCGCCCCGGCCGGAAAGGATCATATCCCCCGGCTCAGCGGACAGACCGCTGCGGCCGACATTCCGGATAAACAGGGCCGGTTCAGCGGCTCCGGCGATCAGCGAAACCCGTCCATTCAACCGGGTATTGGCTTCGTAACTGCCGCTTTTGAACAAAAACAGATCTTCCACTCCGCGCTGACGGATCACTGCGGCATCGGCCACTTTCAGCGGCCGGATATTCTTATTGCCGCCGGAACAGATGAATGCCGCCATGTGCGGATAAACGTTGTTGACCAGCATATTGCCTCCGGCCGGAGAAAATACCGACTGACCTTCAGCAAACGGCAGTGAAAAATCCATTGCCACATTCAGGACTTTTTCAAACTTCAGTGCGGTATCCCAATCTCCGGCAAAACGGTTCAGTGCGCCGACGACCATGATCCGGCCGCCGCCGAAATCCACCACCGGATAATAACTGGCAGTCCGGCCGGTACGTTCTCCCATAAAGGCTTTTTCCGATATCCGGGCATCAACTTTGACTATCGCCCCGGCGTAATGCTCAAAAACAGCACTGTCAGATGCTCCGCCGCCGGAACCGGGAACCAGCTCCAAAGCCTTGATCGTGGCATCCAGCCGGACCGTTTCCTTCTGCGCCAACTCCAGTTTCTGACGTTCTGCAGACAATTCCAGTACGGTATCTTTCACGGTTTCTTTCATCATATCCCGCTGGGTCACGGCATCCTGCCGTTCCAGTTTGGCGGTAACCAGCTCCCGTCGCAAGCGGATATTTTCATCTTTCAGCTCGGCATTGCTCAATTCACTGCTCTCCAGCCGCCCCTCTTTCTGGGCGACGACCAGTTTCAGTTTATTCAATTCCACCTGTGACTTGCTGTGGGCGGTCTCCAACTGATTCAATCCGGTACGCACCGAACGCAGATCACGGGCGACTGTACGCAATTCGCTCTCCTTGCGGGCCAATTCAGTGCGGGTTTCCGAATGGGCGGAACGTTCATCATCGCGTTCTTTCCGGGTGGAACTCAACTCTCCGGCAGTCCGTTGTACAGTTTTTTCCGCGCTCTCCCGGCGGCTCTCGCTGACTGCAAGTTTTTCGCGGGTTCTGCCGTGAGACCGGCTCTCGTCGAGCAGCTCCTGTCTGGTACGGGAAAGATCCTGACGGACCGCGCTCAACTGTGCGGCACTTTCACGGGCGGATTTTTCCGCATTTTTCCGGTTGCTTTCGCTGACTGCAAGTTTTTCACGGACAGCGGAAAGTTTCTCTTTCTCCCGCATCAGATCGTCCCGTACCGACTCCAGTTTTTTCCCGGTATCGCTCAAATTGTCCCGGGTACGGACCAATTCCACATGCAGAACGGCATTACCCTGCTGTTCATTGTAAAGTTTTCCGGAAACTTCGGCCAGAAGCTGTGCTTTACCGGCCAGATCCCGGCGCATTTTCTCCAGATCATCCTCCAGTTTCTTGCGCTTCGCCTCCTCGGCTTCAAGTTTGACCCGCAATTCTGGATCCCCGGGCCCGGAACTTTTGCCGGCGACCAGTTTACCCGACAACTGTTCCTGCTGTGCCAGATTTTTAGTCAATTCTGCAGTTATCCGGCGCAGCTCCTCCTCCTGTTGAAAACTCGAACCGCTGCGGGCGATGGCATCACGCAAATGCAAACGCATGGCTTCCAATTCCAGCTGCCGGCGGTTCAATTCATTGAGCAGCACTTTGGTCGTACTCTCATCCAATCCGACTCCGGTCCCCCCCGTGTGTCCCGGTACCATACCGGTCATCATCGTCAACATCGCGGATACCAGAAAGTCGCAAATGACTATCAGGATGGCTCTGTTCATTTGTTCTCTCCGGCTTCTTCAAATGCATCGAGCCGGACCAGAGTCCGCCGCAGAGGATATTGCAGGGTCAATCGCAGAAACAGACTGAATATAATACCGATCAAAGTCGAACTGTAAGCGATCAAACGGCTGCTCTGCGGGGAAAAGGTCATCACCAGAAAGGCGGATACCGTACCGAAAAGACCGAAATACAGAGGTACATCAAAGAATACTTCAGCGTTATCCAGACTCCGCAATTTCAACTTTACCGGATCACTGCTGCTGCGGATGGTGGAAACCACCGCATAACCGACCCAGAGCGCAGCCAGCTGCAGAAGCGTGATAAAAATAAATATCCACATGGAAACTTTACCGGTAAATTCCACTCTCTGCGCCAGAACCGCTTCCGATTCCACTGCCAGAGAATC
>JAGBZM010000062.1 GCA_017628235.1 Lentisphaeria bacterium
GTCAGGTTCTGCCGGATGGTCAATTCGTTATAAAGTGAAAACAACTGGGTCATATACCCCAGATGCAGCCGGGTATCCATGCTTTCTGCTTCAATGGGTTTACCGAAAAGCTGCGCCGAACCCTCTGTCGGAGTCATCAAACCGGTCAACATCCGCATAGTAGTGGTTTTGCCGCAGCCGTTGGAACCGAGAAAACCGAAAATCTCCCCCTGCCGGATCTTGAAACTGACATGATCTACCGCAGTGAAATATCAAAAACGTTTGGTCAGACCGTCTGCGGCAATGGCAATATTTTCCCTGCCGTCATCCGGCAGGGGCGGTACTGCCAGAGTTTTATGTCCGGCGCGCGATTCTTCCGGGAGCAGTTGGATAAAGGCTTCATCCAGATTCTCTTTGCCGGTTTTTGCCAGCAATTCCGCCGGAGTACCGGTATCCAGTATCCGGCCGTCATTCATAGCGACAAGCCATTCAAACCGTTGGGCTTCATCCATATAAGCAGTCGCCACGATCACCGTCATTCCCGGCCGGGCGGCCCGGATGCTGTCCACCAGATCCCAGAATTGCCGCCGGGCCAGCGGATCAACGCCGGTGGTCGGTTCATCAAGCACCAGCAAATCCGGATCATGGATCAGAGCGCAGCACAATCCCAGCTTCTGTTTCATGCCGCCGGACAATTTTCCTGCCGGCCGGTCAAGGAAGTTGTAAAGTCCGGTACTGCGGGTCAAATGGTCGATCCGACGGCAGCGTTCTGCGGCATCATGTCCGAAAAGTTTGCCGAAAAACTGCAAATTCTCTTCCACCGTCAAGGTGAAGTAGAGATTTTTCCCCAACCCCTGCGGCATATAGGCAATTTTCGGACAGCTCTTATCCCGGTGGACCTTATCTCTCATATCGCCGCCGAAAACGGTGATCCTGCCATCCTGCATGGCTCTGGCTCCGGTGATCAGAGAAAGCATGGTGGACTTGCCGACCCCATCCGGCCCGATCAATCCGACCAATCTGCCCGGGGCTATCTCCAGAGAAAAGTTATCCAGAGCAACTGTTTTGCCATAGCGGAAACTGACATTTTCCAGCTTGACTGCCGCTGCTCCGGCTTGTTCCTCCCCACTCATCTGGCGTTCTGCTCTCTTTCGCGTTTAAGCATCAGGAAATCGGGCCAGGCGGCCTTGTCATCCAATTTCACCCACGCTTCACCGGGAAGTCCGGTTTTGATATATTCGATGTACTGCTCAAGCAGTTCCGGAGCGATTTTGGCCTTTACCCGGAACATGAGTTTCTGCCGTTCCTCCTGCGTTTCCACTGTTTTGGGAGTAAATTGCGCTTCGCTGGATACAAAGGTGATCCTGGCCGGGATCGGAGTATCCTTGATGGCATCCAGCACGATACGCACATCGGCGCCGATCCTGACTTTACCGGAGATCCCCTCCGGCAGAAAAAAGGTCATGTAAACATCCGTCAAATCAACCAGATTGAGTACTCCGTCACCGCTGTTCAACACTTCTCCGGGTTCTGCGATACGGTATTGTACGCGTCCCCTTACGGTGGAAATCAGCAGAGAATCATCGATATCAGCCTGCACCCGGCGGATCTGCGCCTTTGCCACCTGGATCTGAGCTTTAGCTGCCGCCACATCGGCCTGACAGGAGAAAAAGTGAGTCCGGGCATTTTCATATTCCTGTTCGGAGGTCGCCCCCTTGCTCCGCATCTGTTCTTCCCGTTTGAAGCGGCTTTCCGCCCCCCGCATGGCACTCTCTTTCTGCTTGAATTGAGCTTCGGCCAGACTCAATTCCGCTTCAGCCTGTTCCAACTGGGCATTCAGGATATTCAACTGCATCAAAGCAAGTTTATCCCCTTTTCTGACCAAATCCCCCTCGTCGGCGTAAACTTCCTCGACCCGTCCGGCAAGTTTGGCGGCGATCGTCACTTCAGTGGATTCCAACCGGCCGTTGCCGTGAGCGAATCCCGCCAGACGGTAACGGGCATTGGCCCGGTAAGTTCTGATTCCGTAAAATCCCAGTGCGGCGACACAAAGCACCAGTATGCAAACAATAATTTTTTTCATTTTCCCCCCGCATATTATGATTTTTGAAATCCGATGTATCATTTTTACAACGACGGGAAATAATATAGCATCGAAAATTCTTTATACAAGTCGGAAAAATCAAAGTTGCTTGCATTTTTCCACATTGGCTGTATATTATGTGATTTGATCACAAAAACGGTTTGCAGGATATGAAATTAAAGTTTTTTTTGATACGGAGTCTTTCCACAGTGCTGATGCTGGCATTGACACTGGTATCATTGGTATTGGCTCTGATAATGTTCCATGCCAGTACGCCGCTGTCCCGCGACATACTTTATTTTCCCTGGATGCTTTTCGGTGATGTGCTGATTCCGCTGCTGTTTTTCATTCCGGCCCTGATCTTCCGCAGCCGTTTGTGTACACTGGCGGCGATCATCACCTCCTTTATGAATATATTTATCCGGACTTCCGCGATCATTCTTTTCCATGAAACATTCATGCCGCTGGATTACCACTCTTTGAAAATACTCTGGCAGCACACCGATCTGTATGCTCTGGAAGCAATTTTGGGCGGCCACTTCATCTACTGGCTGATTCCGCTGGCACTGATGGGCGGCAGCGTGATAGTCTACTGCTGCATTCTCTCGTGGAAAACTGCCGGGAGAAGCTGCCGCAAACATCCGAGGAAGTGGGTTTATTTCTTTTCGATACTCCTGGGATTGTCACTTATTTCCAATCTGCTTTTTTTCATTTTCCGCCAGAATACTCCGGACAGCTATCTGGCAATCAGGCCGCTGCCGTTTGTTTCGGCGGATTTCACCAATGTCACGTTGCGGAAAATCTACGAAAAACGTGAATATAAGAAGATCCCTCTACCCCCGGAATCAAAGAAAGCTCTGGAAGTTCTGGAGATCCTGCCGCCGTCAACCGGCAGCACTCCGGACAACCGGGAACTTTTTGACCGGATAATCATC
Organism: Lentisphaeria bacterium; assembly: GCA_017628235.1. Classification (GTDB taxonomy): domain Bacteria; phylum Verrucomicrobiota; class Lentisphaeria; order Victivallales; family Victivallaceae; genus UBA1784. The sequence continues at coordinate 2,998 of JAGBZM010000062.1, forward strand.
ATTGCCGCCGAATCTCTGAATCACGCCTTTATCGGAGCAAACAATCCGCACATGCCGCCGGGAATAACTCCGGAACTGGATCGTTTGACCCGTTCTTACCCGTCCATGAGCAATTACTTCGCCGCCGCCCAGCCGACCTCATGGGCGTTGAATGCCGTACTGCTTTCGCGTTTGGACTACGACAAAGACCGCTACATGGATAATCCGTCTCTCTTTTCCCAGTTGAAACATAAAGATTTTTACTCTTATTATTTTTCAGCGGCCAGCGGCAAATTCGGTGACAACCGGATGATTTACAAATCGACATTTTCTCCGGATGAACAATTCTTTCTGGAAGAGTGGGAAAGCATCTGCAAATTCACTAAAGAAAGCGACTGGGGCTTATCGGATAAAACCCTGCTGGACGGCGTTTACGGAGAGTTGAAGCGGGCGAAAAAAAAGCGGTTCATCGCCCTGATAAGCACGATGGATACCCATCCTGATTATTACAGCACCGGCCTTTCAGAAGCGGAGAAACAGCTCTTTCATTCTCCTTTTCTGCAAGCACTGCACAACTGCGACCGGGAAATCGGCAGATTCATCAGCCGGGTGATGGCCGACAATGAACTTTTCGATGACCGTACTCTGATCGTCGTTACTGCCGATCATACCGCGACACACGGCGACAACTTTCTGAAGAGAGATAATTTCACCCCGGAACGCATACCTCTGATATTCATCTGCCGTAATCGGGAAATTTTTTCCGGATTGGATACGGCCAAATTCGCGTCATCCATCGACCTTGCCCCCACCCTGCTCGAATTGACCGGCTGCCGGATACCGGAATCTTTCATCGGGCGCACGCTCTTTTCTCCGAAAAATATTGCGGTTTCCCGCGTTTTCGGAGATGTTCTGCTGCTTCATTCGCCGGATGGGCCCAAAGCGGTCAGTACCCGGGATGAAAAGCAGGATGATACCGGACGGATTTTCAGCGACTGGTATTTTTCACACTACGGGAAATAAATTGCTTAACGGTCAGACCGTAAAAAAATCCAACCGGCAGCAGCAGCGGCGGTTGGACTTCTATGCGATTGATACGGAAATTATCAATTGTGGCGGCTGGCGATCTGATTATTCTCATCCAGCACGATCACCGTCGGATGATGTCCGGCGGTATCGGCCTCATCCACCACCGCAAAAGCCATGATCGTAACCACATCCCCCACGTTGCCCAACTTGGCCGCCGGACCATTGAGACAGAAATCGCGGGAACCGGCTTTCCCGGGGATGGCATAAGTTTCCAGACGCGAACCGTTGTTGCGGTTGGCGACCAGGATCTTTTCATACGGCAGGATATTTGCTTCGGCAAGCAATTCCGGATCGATTTCCAAACTTCCCTCGTAATCCACCACGCAACGGGTGATTCTGGCGGTATGGATCTTGCCATTGAGCATCTGTCTTTGCATCATTTTACCTCACACAATATTTATGCAGAAAATAATTTTGCCATAATATACTGCTGGTTTGCTGTTTTTTCAAAGTTTTTCCTGTTTTACCGGCAAAAATTTTACTTCCGACGCTTTTCTGCAGATGATTTCACCGGATTCTGCCGTGTTTTCCACTTGCAAAAGCCGGATTGACAGTGTATATTAATCCCGGAATTAGTCTCGTTGAATAATTTAATGCAACCCCGGGAACTCAAGCTATGCTCAGACAAAAATTGCCCCTCTCCGGCAGTCAGGAAGATTATCTGGAAGCGATCGCGGAAATTCTGGAATCCGACGCCCATGCCCATACCAAAAAAATCGCCGATAAACTCGGCGTATCCATGCCGTCTGTAACCAATGCGCTGCAGGCTCTGGCTGCCCGGGGACTGATCATCTACCGTTCCCACACGCCGGTAAAATTGACCGATGCTGGGATTGCCAAAGCCGGAGTCATCCGCCGCCGTCATGATGCCATGCGCCGCTTTCTCTGTGGTCTTTTAAAGATCGACGCAGCGGAGGCCAACGCCGCTGCCTGCCGGATCGAACATGTCATCGGTGAACCGATCACCTCCCGGATGACCGCCCTGATCGAAGCCGTCGAACAACGGGAAGATTGCGCCGGGCTGCGGGCTTATCTCGATGAGGTCATGCCGCAGATCCAACCCAAACCGCTGGATCTTATCCCGTTGGATAAACTGGGAAAAAATCATCGCGCTGAATTGGTTTACATCTCCGAATCTCTGCGCGGGATCAAAAAATTTGCCGATATGGGGCTGGTCCCCGGAGCAATTCTCCAGTACGAAGGGATCGCACCATTCGGAGATCTGATCCGGATCAAGCTGATGGACACCCAGCTCTCCCTGCGGACCGGTGATGCCAAATTTTTCTGGGTAAAAGTACTGGATTGACAATGGACTTTCACGGAAATTACCCCGGATTGCTTGATGCTGTAAAGGAAAAACTGTCAGTTTCCGGCAGCTGCCACGACTTCGATCATACCCTGCGGGTGATGAATAATGCGGAAATTCTGTTGAAATATTATCCGCAGGCTGATCGGGAAACGGTAATGCTGGCAGCTCTGCTGCACGATATTGCCCGCCCGGAGGAAGAAGCCGGCCGGGGGAAATGCTGTCACGCCGAATTGGGCGCACAAGCGGTTCCCGGACTGCTTGCCGCCTACTGTTTTCCTGCGAAACTTGCCCAAGCGGTATCGGCAGCAGTCCGCACCCACCGTTTCCGGGACAAAAATGAACCGGAATCTCTGGAAGCTGACATCGTTTTTGATGCCGACAAATTGGATTCTCTCGGTGCAGTCGGTATCGGCAGGGCGTTCCTTTTCGCCGGAAGAGAAAATGCCAGACTGCATAATCTCCCGGAAGAAGCTCTGGCGGCAGATGCATACAGCAAAGAAGATACCGCCTACCGGGAATATCTGGTCAAACTGCAATATCTGCCCCGCCGGATGCGAACCAGTGCCGGCAGGAAACTGGCCGTTGCCAGAGCTGCATTCATGGCAGATTTTTTTGAACAACTGGACCAAGAGGTTTACCATCCGGCAAATTTACCGGATCTATAATAAAATCAGGAGAGTTCTATGAAAATAATGTTTATTTCCGACATTCACGGGATGGCGGTCACTCTGAAAAAAGCTCTTGCCCATGCAGACAAAATGGGGGCGGAACAGCTGGTGATCCTCGGGGACATTCTCTATCACGGCCCGCGTAACGGAGTCCCGGATCTCTATGATCCGCCGCAGGTGGTCAAACTGCTCAACGCCAGAAAAGATCAGATCATGGCGGTTCGCGGCAACTGCGATGCGGAAGTCGACCAGATGCTGCTGGAATTCCCGATCATGGCGGATTATTCGGAATTGCTGTGCAACGGGCAACGGTTCTTTCTGACTCACGGACACTTGTGGAACGAATCAAATTTGCCGGAACTGCCGGGAAATACCATTCTGGCACACGGACACACTCACATCGCCGTACTGAAAAAAATCTCTTCCGGTCAGATAATATTCAATCCCGGTTCCATATCACTGCCGAAAAATACCATCCGCCGGTCATTCGGCTGGTTCGACGGAGAAAATCTGAGCATCCGGGATCTGGAGGACGGTTCTCAGATCTGTTCTGCCTGAATTTCCGCATCCGGCGGCCAACGTTTTCCCATCCTCTGCCCGGGCAGTGTATCGTACTGTCCGGGTGATATTTATCTATCCTCTTTTTGATAAAAAAATGTACCCCGCAAAAATTGAAAATGCCATATCCCGATGATACATTATGATGTTACCGGAACCGGATGAAATTACGGCGGCAAAGAGGCCGAACCGGCAAGAATCCTCCCGGCCGTCCGTATAACACAGCCGTTTTTCCGGAAGAGAACAGACATTTTTCGGTGGAGTATGCATATGAGCAAATTTACGGTGGAAAAACACAATGGCATCCCGGCCTTGTACCGCGACGGAGTAAAAGAAGTTCCGGTAATGTACTGGATGCGGGAATTGACAACTGAAGATCTGCGGGATATCCATGAAACCGGCATCCGGCTTTTCACCTGTTACTGGGGACGTTCAGCGATGGCACATCCATTCTGGATCGGAGAAAACGAGTATGATTTCAGCTGGTTTGATGAACAGATGGAACTTTTTGCCCGCACCTGCCCGGACAGCTGGCTGCTGCCGCGTATTTTTGTTTCTGCTCCGGAGTGGTGGCTGAAAAAGAATCCGGATGAGTGCATCGGCTATTCCCAACCGGAAGGCGACATTCCGCAAAATGTTTCATTCGCTTCCGAAAAGTGGAAAGAAGAGGGCGGGGAAGCTCTGCGTCAACTCCTCCGGCACTTGAAATCCATGCCCTGGCATGACCGCATCTGCGGAATACAGGTCGCTGCCGGTCACTGCGGTGAATGGCACGTCTGGTATTCCTATTCCATTCCCGGCAGCAGCCAAGCTATGGCAAAACGTTACGGCGCACCGATCCCGCCGCCGGAGCAGCGCGGTGAAAAATTCTGGAAATGCTACTTCTCCGCAGGTGCCGAAGCGATCGACCGCTTCTGTACCATCGTCAAGGAGGAAACCGATTATCCGGCCATGTCTTTTTACGGATATTTCCAGAACAGCGACAACCCGTATCTGATGCATCTGGCAGTCGATCAACTGCTGCGAAGTGACAAGGTGGATATGCTGGCCAGTCCCCATGTCTACAGCCGTCGGCTGCCGGGAGAGGATGCTTACTTCCGGGCCTATCCGGCATCTCTGGCCAAACATGGCAAATTCTTCATCGATGAAGCAGATGACCGCACCCATCTGGGCAGTTACCACGATTACAACGGCAGACGGATTATGGGAGATACAGTGGAGGAATCGCAGAATATGATGTACCGGGAGTTGGGAAACGCCATGACTCACTGTGTCGGTTTGTGGTATATGGATATCGATGGCGGGATGTTCCGGGCCCCGGAATACCGGGCTGTCATCAAAGATGCTTACCGGATCTACCGTGATCATCTGCAGCTGCCGCAGGAACGGGTTTCCGAAGTCGCAGTGATCCATGATCCGGCAGGCCGGATGAGCAGGCCGTACTATTCCACCGCGAACTGCTTTGATGAAGTGGCGGTGCCGGATCTGGCTTTTGCCTCCCTGACCAGAGCCGGGGCCCCATTCGATCTTTATACCAGCGGTGATCTGGACTATGAAACCGTGTCCAAATACAAAGTTCTGGTCATCATGGGCGGCGCAGCATTGAGCGACGGAGCCAGAAAGGAACTTGAAAAACTGAAAAGTGACGGCAGAACGATCATCTGGTTATGGGGCGCCGGTTCAGTTCTGGATGAGAAATTTACAGAAAAAGGCATCCGGGAACTGACTCAGCTGGATATCCGGATGACTCCGGACCAGGAGTTCCCGCATTTGAGTGAAGACGGCTGGCTGCCGGGAAAGATCGTTCCGGGATTTGAACCGCAGGAAATCAGCAGGAAGTTTGCCGGTTGGCGCAGCATCTATTTCGGAACAGCTGATGTTGCCCCGGCAAAATTCCGGGACATACTGGATGAAGCCGGCGTTTTTATCTATTCAAAAACCGACGATGTCATTTCCGTATCCAGAAGTGCCATGATGCTGCTGGGTTCCACGCCCGGAGTAAAAAACATACAGCTGCCCGGCCGCCGGAACGTCCGCAATCTGCGTACCAAAGAACTTATCGGAGAAAATATCGACCGCTTTTCCATTACCCTTAAACAGGGGGAAACTTTGCTGTTGGAAATGCAGTGAACTTCATACATGCAGCCTTGTTCCTCCCGGAAGTGTACGATTGTATTCAGAAAATGATGCTGAATATGAAAAAATCCACCGGACAACAAGTTGAAAAAACTGATAAGAAGTGTTAATTTAAAGTGGTAAACGGAAAAATATAACACTGGTAAAAAAGGATTGTCAACGATGAAAAACAGTGCTGCAAAATATGACAAAGCGATGGCCGCCGGAGTTACGGCGGCAGAGGAATTGAAATTTATCACGCCGGAAACCGGGCCGTTGCGGCTGAGTGGATTTGCCTTCGGGAAATGTGATGGCAAACTCCGGCGGCTGCCGGAGGATGAGAGATTTTCCGACGGTGTAAAAATCCTCTCCTGGAACACCGCCGGCGGCAGAGTTGATTTCCGTACGGATTCCACCCGGCTGCAAATCAAGGTCAAACTGCACACATCCTCGCACATGGATCACATGCCGGATGTCGGTTCGTGCGGCTTCGACCTCTACGCCGGAGAACCGGGCAAATCAGTAATGATCGGCACCTCGCGTTCAAAAGCCGGAAGCGACGAATATGAGTCATCATTGCACAATGACACGCTGCCCGGAAAAATGGAAAATTACACTATAAATTTCCCGCTTTACAGCGGAATCGAATCTCTGCTCATCGGTATTGATGCCAATGCCCGGATGCTTCCGCCTGCCCCTTGGCAAAGTGAACGGCCGATGGTCTTTTACGGTACCAGCATCACCCAGGGAGGGTGTGCCTCCCGGCCGGGGATGGCCTATCCGGCAATACTGAGCCGCCGCTTCAATATCCCGGCACTGAATTTCGGTTTTTCCGGCAACGGAAAAGGCGAACCGGTCATGGCGGAATATCTGGCCAAAATCACTGATCCGGCATTTTACCTGTTGGATTACGAACCGAATGCCAGACCGGAGGGGATCAAAGAGACCTTGAGCAAATTTATTGATATTTTGCGGGAAAAACATCCGGAAACCCCGATTTTCGTCATGTCATCACTGCGCTTCAACCGGGAAATTCCCATCACCGGTTCTCCGGATATTCAGGCGGAAATACTGGCAGAATCAGTCCGGTTCCAGCGGGCGGAAGTGCAGAGAAGAAAGAGAGCCGGAGATAAAAACATCTACTTTATCAACGGGGGAAAAGTCGCCGGAAAAAATTGGCACGAATTTGCCGTTGACGGCTGCCATCAAACCGATCTGGGCTTTTACATGATCGCCAACAACCTGGAAAAGATCCTGAAAAAAGTTCTCTGAATCCTGCCGGATTTCCGGAAGTCAACGGTTGAAATCCGATTGCTTCCGGAACTCTCTGGGAGTCGTGCCGGTCACACTGCGGAACACCCGGTTGAATTGTGAAATACTGCCGAAACCGCAGAAAAAAGAGATTTCTCCGATCGATAATTCGGTCTCTTCCAGCATCTCTTTGGCCTTATCCACCCGGTAGCAATTCAAATAAGAGTTAAAGCCGACTCCGATCTCCCTGCGGAATATCCGGCTGAAATAATTGGTGGAAAAGAAAAATTTTCCGGCCACTGATTCGACAGTCAGCGGCTTGGCAAAATTCTGGTGGATATAATCCTGCACTGCCAATATTTTGTCCGGAGCGTTGACCGATTCCATGAACATCAGATTCTGGTGCGTGGAAACGATCAGCTGTCCCATAAGTTTAAGGTAGCCGATCACCCCTTCGATCTGTTCACGGCTCAGCACAATGGTATTCCGGCAATATGAACGCAATACTCCGGCATCTTTACCGGTCAATTCCGCCAGATGCTGAAAATCCTCTTCCCCCGGACGGCGGTTGCCCTCAATGTAAAACTGCCCGCTGGTCAGACACCCCAGATAAGTGCCGCTTTTGTCAAATAACGGAACCACGATATCGGAAAAACCGGCATGACAGCAATAAATATGACATTCCCGCGATCTGCTGGCATAAGCGGCAGCTCCGTCATCCGATTCCCGGCACAACCGGCAGCCTTCTTCACTGTTGCGTAATGCTTCACACAGCGGATGAAAGTGGCGGCCTTTGGAGAGTTTCAATGAGACTCCTTCCGCACTGATAAAGTCGATCACGATCCCCAGCATCCGGTAAATGCAGTCATGATACTCCTGCAATCGCTTTTCGTTGCCGAGCTTGGCAAAAACCCGGTTTATTATCTCTGAATGATCCATTTTTTCCAATCCGTTGTTATTTTTGAACAATATGCGTAATATACAGCACGAAATGCGGAGTTTCAAGCAAAAAAATGTGTATATTATATAGTACACAGGGAAAATCATATATAAAGGATGTGAAAAATGA
>JAGBZM010000063.1 GCA_017628235.1 Lentisphaeria bacterium
ATTAATCAATTCAGCGTATAGTCATGTATCAAAATGTAAAAATATTTCAGGAAAACAATATATGGAAGAACAGAATAAACCGGCCGGTTCACCGGAGACGGAAAATCCGAATGCCGCTGCAGTCGATGAATTGCTGGAACAAACTCAGGTGAATGAAGAAGCCGCTGCGGAAGAAGAGATCCCGGAGACGGATAAACTCAAAGCTCAGCTCGCCGAGCAGCAGGCAAAATTCCTCTATCTGCAGGCGGAATACCAGAATTTCCGCAAACGCAGTGCCAGAGATATCAGCGATGCCAGAAGTCACGCGGCGGCGGATACCCTGATCCCGTTCCTGGGGATCGCAGATTTTCTGGAAATGGCCCGGAATGCGGCCGAAAAATCTGACAATCTTGACGCAATCAAGCAGGGATTGCTGATGATCATTGCCCAGTTTGACAAAACTCTGGAAGAACTGAGTGTGAAAAAGTTTTCCGGCGTCGGTGCCAAATTCGATCCGGCCATTCACGATGCCGTCGGCAAAGAAGCTTCAGATACCATTCCGGAAGGAACCATCATCCGTGAATGGAATTGCGGTTATAAAATCGGGGAAAAACTTCTCCGCCCCGCCCGGGTCATGGTCTCATCCGGTCCGGAAGTTCCCGGAGAGGAAAATAAGGAGTAACTGACTTATGGCAGACTACTACGAAACACTGGGGATCGCCAAAAACGCTTCGGCTGATGAAATCAAAAAGGCGTACCGCAAACTGGCGGTAAAATACCATCCTGACAAAAATCCGGGCAACAAAGAAGCGGAAGAAAAATTTAAAGAGGTTTCTGCCGCTTACGAAACCTTGAGCAATCCGGATAAACGGCGGCGGTACGATCAATTCGGCCACGATGCCTACACCCGTTCCGGCGGGGGAGCCAATGCCGGCGGATTCAATGCTCAGGATATTTTCAGTCAGTTTTTCGGCGGCGGCGGATTCGGCGGCTTTGAGGATCTTTTCGGCGGCGGCAGACATGCCGATCCCAATGCTCCACAGCGCGGCGAAGATCTCCGTTATGCTCTGGACATCGACTTTGAAGATGCCATGTACGGAGTGGACAAAAAAATCAACGTTTCCCGTTACGAACAGTGCGACAGCTGTTCCGGCAGCGGCTGCGCCCCCGGTTCCAGCAAAAAAAGCTGTTCGCGGTGCGGCGGCAGCGGTGTTTTGAATTTATCGCAGGGATTTTTCAGTGTCCGTCAGCCCTGCCCCAACTGTTCCGGGACCGGACAGGTTATTGAGAAACCATGTCCGAAGTGTCACGGACAGACCCGGGTAAAAGTGACCGCCCCGCTGCAGATCCACATCCCGGCAGGCATGGATAACGGTTCACAACTGCGCGTTCCGGGCAAAGGCAATGCCGGTGTTCGCGGCGGAGCCAACGGCGATGTTTACATCATCACCCGGGTCCGTCCCAGCGAAGTTTTTGAGCGCGAAGGCAACGATCTGCTCTGCGAAGTTCCCATCCCGTTCGCAGTAGCCGCCGCCGGCGGTGAAGTCGATGTCCCGACCATTTCCGGAAAAGCCAAAATCCGGGTCCCGGCCGGAACTCAGAGCGATACGGTGCTGCGGCTCAAAGGTAAAGGTGCGCCGTCTGTACGCGGCAACGGTCGTGGGGATCTGCATATCCGGCTGATCGTCGAAACTCCGGCCGGACTGTCGGCAGCACAGTTGGAGATGCTGGAAAAATTCAATGCTTCGCTGACGGAAAAGAATCAGCGTATGCAGAAAAATTTCGCCGAAAAAGCCAAAAACTTTCTCCGGGGCGAGGATTGAACCATGCCGCGACAGGACCCGAAAGACCCGGTGCTGGCCACCAACCGCAAAGCGTTCCACGATTATCATGTCATGGAACGCTTTGAAGCCGGCATCCAGCTGCGCGGTACCGAGGTGAAAAGCTGCCGGGCCCGCGCGATCCAGTTGCAGGAGGGGTTTGTTAAAATCGAAAATAATCAGGCTCTTTTGTACAATGTTCATATCGCCGCATACGACTTCGGCAACCGTTTCAATCATCAAAGCAAACAGACCCGGCGGCTGCTGCTTCACAAAAAAGAGATCTTGAAACTCGCCCAATGGCTCAATACCAAAGGCGGCACGCTCATTCCTTTGAAGTTCTATCTGCAAAAAGGTCTGGTCAAAGTTGAGATCGCTTACTGTCAGGGCAAAACCCACGCCGATCAGCGGGAAACCCTGCGCAAACGGGAAACCGAACGCGAATTGCAGAGATTTGTCCGGAAATGACCGTTTTATACATTCTGTCCGAATGGCCGATATCCCAATTTTGCTGAAATAAACATCGATCCGCGCGACCGGTCGATCACAAGGCAAGGCCGCAGGCGGCGGCAATATGATTTTTCACAACGGCCGGGGGCAGACGGCCGCTGATTTTTACTTCCAGTTCAATTCCACCGGTTTACTGCCATTGAGCAGCAATGCCCCCCAGCGCATCACTCCGACGGTATTTTCCGGCGGATTTTCCGGAATGACTGTGATCGTGTGCAGCTTATCTGCTTCCAGCCCGCCGGCCAGCACCGCATATTGGAATTGGGAACGCATTACCTTGCGGAAAGGTATTTTACGGGGTTCACCGCCATTGACCGACACGGCAAAAGCCGCCGATTGCGGAATTATCTCCATCATGACCGCCACCTGTTCCGCCCGGACCTTGAATGAAAACGGTGCAAGTTCTTTCCCGTTATATTTCCACTCAAAATAATCAACATGATCCCCATTGGCATAAACTGCCACTTTGTCCAGATGGCGGCTGGCCATCCAGTCATAACTGTCTGAAACGATGTAAGGATATGCGGTACGCCAGCCGGACAGTTTCAATTCCGGCAGATCGATTCGGGAAAAATAAGCGAAACTGCTGCCGCACAATGGTTTTTCCGGGATGACCGGAACTTTTTCAGGAGCTGAACTTATCCGCTGCCACTCCTTAAAAAAACAGTCCGCATAAACAGCATATCCGGCATCATGCGGATGCGTAATATCAAACAATTCCGGCGGCCACAATAAATCAATATCAAGTCTGCCGCTGATGCAGGCCTGATTCATCAATCCCAGCACATCGGCATATTCCAGAGAATATTCCTGACACAACCGGATGTGTTCCAGCCGCCGCTTGAGAGTGGACAGATCCGGCAGCATCACCGATTTACGATCCGTGAGAAAAACCGGCAAAATAGCGGCATCATGCTGCAGAACCAGCCGCAAAATCGCTTCATAAGATTGATTTTTACGATCATGGAACCCTGCCGGGCTGCCGGACAATCCGTCATTCAAAGTAAAATCAAGAATGATCAGATCCGGTTTATGCCGCAGTACATCTCTCTCCATCCGGAACACCCCCGGAGTACTCCCGGTCCCGCCGATAGCGGCATCAGCAAATTTCCAACGGGCATGCGGATATTTCTCCTGCAGCATTTTCATTGTCACCCCCCGGAAACTGGTGACCGCCGGATCACTGGCATTGGCCCCCCAGGTAAGTGAACCGCCGAAAAAGACCACCGTCAAACTCTCTCCTTTTTCCGCCCGCCGGATAACCGACTTTACGGAAGTTCCCTTTTCCATTTTACCGCCCCAGACGGCAAATGTGAGCATGCCGACCAGCAAATTAACAAATGTTTTCATTAAAGATCTCCTGCGCCAAGTAACTGTTAAACAGTTTTAATATAGCTTGCGCATCCGGGGAAATCAAATACGAAACATGTCATAAAAAGTCAATTTTTTAGCGGAAACGCTCACTCTTCCCAAGTATGCAGTTCGGTAGCCAGCCGCATCCGGAAAGGAGAAGTATCACCATTCACCGTCCGGCGGATGAATCTTTCCACCTCCCGGCGGAAGGCATGCATCGGCTGATGAAGCATGAAAAGTCCCGGCTGTTCCGGAATGCAGATTCCCTGCCCGAAAACCAGTATCTGATAATCCCGGTTCAGCTGCAGCTGGTATTTGGATGCAGCCATAATAGTCGGAGCGATCAGTGATTCCTCCGGAATGAATATTTTTCGCGGCGGCCTTTTCCCGGCAAAAAGCCGGTCAGCAATCAGTTTGTGATCCTTTTGCATCTCCTGATACGGAAATTTGCCGATCCACTGCGGCAGAATATTCACCTGATGCCGGATACACTCTTCATAAAAGGCGATCAGTCTCTCCTGCAAAAACGGCACCCGGTCATCCGGAAAGCCGCTGACCAGAGCAATTTCCCGGTTGGCACCATCGGCAAAAAACGCTTCAAGCCCATCACTGATCCCGGCCCAGGAATCAGTGGTGACATAATTGAAATCATCGTAAGTCCGGTTAATCAACAGCTGCGCGATCCCTTTGCTCTGCAGATAGTACATCTGACTTATATCTCTTTCCCGGGGCAGCATCCAGATAACCAGTTGACCCGGGACAAAGAATTTTTCTGAATGCCGGTTGATAAACTGCTGATTGATCCAGTGTACCGGCAAAGTACCGGTGTCCAGCGAATAGAGCATGGCCGCAAAATAGTTTTCTCTGGATGATGCCGGAGATTCACTGACAATTATCACCTCTTTCACCGGTTGACCGTAAGGACCGGGCCGGACAAAAGTTCCGCTGCCCCGGGCGGCATCGATGAAACCAGCAGCAGCAAGGTTGGACAACGCCCGCTGGACTGTGATACGGGAACAGTTGAATCGCTGCATAAGTGTATGCTGCGACGGAAGTTTACTCTCCGGAGCATACTCTCCGGAATGGATTTTTTGCAATAAAAAATTCTCGATATCAGCGGTTTTAGTTTTCATATTCAATTCCTTTTACCAATCACAACAGGCCTACAATTAATATAAGTCAATAAGTCAACTTTTCAAGTTGCACACTAAAAAAAACGCATATTCTTTTCAATTATAGCATAATTCATTAATACAACTTTTTCCTTTAATATTCCACGATACGGTTTGTAAAATCAACTGACCGCGCCTATATTTATTCCGGCAACAGAGTTCTACAACCATATAAGTTCGGAGGAAACAGAATCATGGCAAGACAAATCGGCTTTGGAATTATCGGTATCGGCAACATGGGTTCGGCCCACGCCCGGATGATGCAGGATATCCCCAATGTGAAACTGGTGGCGGCCTGCGACATCAAAGAATCGGCATTTGACCGGCTTCCTCCGGAGAGCCGTAAATCAGTGGTCTGCTGTACCGATATCGAAAAATTCTGGCAGGTTCCGGAGTTGGAAGCGGTATTGATCGCGGTTCCGCATTACTCCCATGTCGATCTGGCGATCGCCGCGATGGAACACGGCAAGCACATCATCGTGGAAAAACCCATTTCCGTACATAAAAAAGAGGCTGAAAGATTGCTGGCGGCGGCGGAGAAACATCCGGAACTGGTGCGCAGCACCATGTTCAACCAGCGGACACTTCCGGCACACCGCAAGCTCAAATCCATGATCGACAACGGTGATCTGGGCGAAATCAACCGGGTGACCTGGATCATCACGGATTGGTTCCGTACGCAGTTGTACTATGATTCCGGCGACTGGAGAGCCACCTGGGCCGGAGAGGGCGGCGGAGTGCTGCTCAATCAATGTCCGCACCAGCTGGATCTGATGCAGTGGCTTTTCGGCCTGCCGGAAAAAGTTTCCGCCCAAGTAAAAATCGGCAAACATCACGATATCGAAGTGGAAGATGAAGTCAACGCCTATCTGGAATACAGCGGCAACTGCATAGCTAACTTCATCACCACCACCGGTGAAGCTCCGGGCAGCAACCGTCTGGAAATCGCAGCTCAGAAGGGCAAAGTGATTCTGGAAAACGGTGAATTGCTCTTCATCCGCAACGAGGTGGAGACCGGGGAACAGATCAGAAATTCCACTTCCGGATTCGCTAAACCGGAAACCTGGGAGTGCCGGATCAATCTGCCGGTCGAATCCCGTCAGCAGCACGCTATCATCGTGGAAAACGTGGCCGATGCAATTATCAGCGGCAAAGAATTGATCGCACCGCTGGCCGAAGGCATCCGGGGCTTGGAACTGGGCAACGCCATGCTGCTCAGCGGCTTGAAAAAACGTACCGTCACCCTGCCCATCGACAGTGATGAATATGCTCAAATGCTCGGTGAACTGGTGAAAAATTCCCGGTTCATCAAAAAAGAGAGCAAAGAATATGTCGCTGAAAATATGAATTCAACTTACTGAACCATACAAATAGAGGTGTAAAATGTTTCTTACCGGATTTGCCGATGAGGCAGGTGCCGATTTCGCGACCCAGCTGCGGGCCACTGCAGAACTGGGATGGAAATTCATCGAGACCCGTAATATCAACGGTAAAACTCTGGCCACTTTGAGTGACGGAGAATTTGAAACTGTTTCCGGACAGCTGGCCGATGCCGGGATCCGGATAAATTGCTACGGCAGCGCGGTGGCAAACTGGGGCAAAGATCCCCGCAAAGAGGAGGATTTTCAGGCTTCTGTCGATGAACTTAATGCCGCATTGCCCCGGATGCGGAAACTCGGGATCAAACTTCTGCGGGGCATGAGCTTCGTCGCACCTTTGAAAGATGTCCGGCCGGATGATCCGGAACTGGAAGCAATGATCTTCAAAAAAGTCCGCCGTCTGGTGGAAATATGCGCCGACAACGGAGTGGTGTACGGACATGAAAACTGCATGAATTACGGCGGTTTGTCATGGCAGCATACATTGAAACTGCTGGAAAAAATCGGACATGACAATCTGAAACTGATCTATGATACCGGCAATCCCTGTTTCAATTACCGCTGGATCGGTGAACCGCCTTATCCGTTGCAGAACTCGTGGGAATTTTACAGCAAGGTAAAAGAACATATCGTCTACATTCATATCAAAGACGGTCTGGCTCTGCCGGGGGATGATTGTATCGAGCGTCCGGCCTGCCGCTTCACCCACGCCGGATACGGCACCGGAGATGTCCGGGCGATCGTGACCGACCTGCTGGCCGGAGGTTATGACGGCGGTTTTTCGATGGAACCGCATTTGTCAGTGGTCTTCCACGACAGCGAACAGGCAGTTTCCGAAGCAGAAATCCGTTACCGCAACTACATCGAATACGGGCGCAGATTTGAAAAATTGCTGAGCGAATGTGCGGAAATCGCCGCCCGGTAATTGCCTGCCAAACAAAAAATCTGCCGCCGGGTGCTTACCCGGACGTGAGCCGGCGGCGGAACGCCGGTCGCCGCCATAAGCGGCGAAACTTCGCACAGCGGTCATACTGCCATGAGGCAGCACCTCCGAATGGAGGCGATGTTGCGCAAGGCGGGCCTTGCGTAACGGTTGAGCCGCAATAAGCAAAGAAATAAAAAAATCTGCCGCCGGGTGCTTACCCGGACGTGAGCCGGCGGTACATTGAGGGGTTTGACCTTGCTTCTGCGTTGGCGCGGCGGCAACGTGCCGCTGCGATAAGCGCACTGCCCAAGTATGTTAATGCCAAAGCAGGATGCCGTCGGGTGGCAATTCCGCTTTCCGGCGGCATCGATCGGGCAAAAACATAAAAAATAGGACTTTTTTCACGCATAAGACTTGAAAAATCCGGATAAAGAGTGTATTTTAGGAAAAACACCGGAAGTGTATTGCGGATTTTGAACGGCACATTCCACCGCACGTTCAAGATTTGGCAGCTCCCGGAGACGATGACAAGCTTAGTTTGTGCGGCGTCACCTCTTGCCCGTCCGTTTTACGGAGGGGAAGGATGGTTACGCACCTTTTTTCGTGTCCTGAAATGACCGGAAAGAGGAAACGAAAGCTGCTGAAAGTTGAGACTTTTAACAGACTTAAAGCAAATAGGAGAAAAGAAAATGAAAGTCAGAGCGTCGGTGAAACGCAGATGTGAATTCTGCCAGATCATCAAACGTAACGGCAAGATCCGGGTCATCTGCTCCCGCGATGCGCGCCACAAACAGTGCCAGGGCTGAACCCCGGGCGGAAATGATGGAATTTCATTCATTAAAAGGTTAACTATAAAGGATTAAAATCATGCCCCGTATCATTGGTGTGGACATCCCCGGAAACAAGCGCATCGAATATTCTCTGCGCTACCTCTATGGCATCGGTCCGGCAAAGGCGTTGGAGATCATCGCCAAAGTCGGTATCGATCGTGACCTCATGGCTAAAGACCTGACTCAGGATCAGATCGCCGCAATTACCAAAATGCTTCAGGACGATCTCCTCGTCGAGGGTGATCTCCGCCGTGCTGTCGCCGCCGACATCCGCCGTTTGCAGCAGATCAACTGCTATCGCGGAATCCGGCACCGCCGCAATCTGCCCTGTCACGGTCAGCGGACCAAAACCAACGCCCGTACCCGTAAAGGCAAGAAAGTTACCATCGGCGCAATCCGCGACAAAACACAGCGTCGTCTCGCCGCCAAAGGCTGATAAAGCAGCCTGATTCAAGCATCAAGTATTAACAATTTCAATTTGGAAAGTATAGAAAAATGGCTGAAGAAGTGAAAGTTGCGGAAGTCACCGCGCAGGAGGCGGAAAACACCGCCCCCGTCCAGAGACAGCGCAGCAAAAGCGGTCGCTATATTCCCAGCGGAATCGCCTATGTCCTGGCGACATTCAACAATACCAAAGTTACCTTTACCGATCTGCATGGCAATGTCATCAGCTGGTCCACCGGCGGCAAAAACGGTTTCAAAGGCTCACGCAAGAGCACCGCGTATGCTGCACAGGTCATCGCCGGCGATGCCGCCAAAAAAGCTATGCTCCTGGGGATGAAAGAAGTCG